>JAMOAC010000283.1 GCA_023621975.1 Bacillota bacterium
GGTATATATTGTCAATATAATCCAAATTGTCAATCTTTATAGTATTTATCAATATCAAAGACATTACGACTGCAAAGCCTATTTTTAAATATACAGGCACATTCCTGCGCCCAAACACAGGAGATATTACAAATAACCCGGTCATTCTTATAAGTATTAATGCAAAAGCGACTGTCCCGTTTACCAGGATATCAGATAAAAGCTCCAATAAATCGCCTCCGGAGAATTTATGTAAATTTCGTTATCTTATATACTGCAATATATTCGAATACAACTGCTGGGTATATTCTATAAGCATCCTCAGCATCCACGTACCAAACAGTGCAATAGCGGCAATAACAGAAAGAATCTTAGGAATAAAAGTCAAAGTCTGCTCGTGAATCTGGGTTGCAGCCTGGAAAATACTTATTACAAGCCCTACTATCAGGCTTAAGCCAAGCACAGGTGCCGATACATACAATATAATCAACAGAGTTCTCTGGGCTATTTCCATTACAATTTCCTGTTCCAAACTACATACCCCCTCTAAGTAGCAAAGCTGCCCACTATTGTCCTTACGACAAGTCCCCAGCCGTCCACCATTACAAAAAGGAGTATTTTAAACGGCAGAGAAATCATTATAGGCGGCAGCATCATCATTCCCATTGACATCAGTGTACTTGCAACAATCATGTCAATAACCAAAAACGGCAAATATATAAGAAATCCTATCTTAAATGCCACTGTAAGCTCACTTATGATAAATGCAGGTATAACCACGTGTAAAGGCAGTTCAACAGGATTAATTCCCCCTTCAGCATCTATCTTGGCCATGGAAGTAAAAAATTCCAGTTCCTTTCCTTTGCTGTCATTATTGAATATCTGTTTCAACATGAACTCTTTTATGGTATCCGAAGCTCGTTCAAAGGCTTCTTCCTGGGATATCTCCTCATTTATAAAGGGTTGCAGTGCAGTGTCATTCAATTCCTTTCCTACAGGTGCCATTATAAAAAAAGTAAGAAATAAAGCAAGGCCAATCAAAACCTGGTTTGGAGGCATTTGCTGTGTCCCGAGGGCATTCCTCAGGAAAGATAAAACAACGACTATCCTTGTAAAGGAAGTCATCATTATTATAATTGCCGGAGCTAGTGACAGCACCGTCAAAAGAAGAAGCAACTGTATTGAAGATGCTGTTTCCTGCGGGCTTCCGGCAGGCTCAACGTTGAACCCGAATCTAAACGGCAAGACAGGTTCAGCATAGGCACTTGATGAATAGCAGAATATAAAGGAAGCAGTTGCAAATATCAATATATACTTCTTGTTAATTTTTTTCATTTGTATTTTCATCCTCGCCTTTCCGTTTTTCTGCGCTCAGCCTTCTCATTAAATTATTAAGACCGAATAGATTTTGTTTAAATGTGTCCTGCCCCTGCCCTTGCACAACCTTTCTTCCATTTTTTTCTCCGGCAAAATTGCTTTTTATTGATTTCATATATTTGTCCAAAAAAACCCTGAAGTCGAAATTATTATTTTTCCTTTCATTCTTCTCAGGGTCCTCATAATTCTCCAGCGTAACATTTGTAAGAAATACAACATTCTTTCCACTGGTGGCAATTAGAATAAATTGCTTGTCAACCTTGACAAGATGAATTTTTTTATCAACTCCAAGGCTGATGGTATCAACTATTTGTATATACCTTCCTTTTATAGATCTGCTTGCTTTTCCTGCTATCACTCTTGTCGTAATATACGCAAGAAAGAGGATTGCTCCAAAAGTCAACAGGAACAGCAAACCTTCAAGGAAAACATTTCCGCCTTTGTTCATAATCCCTCTTTGCCCTGCGACTTTTCTTATCCAATAACCTTCTTAACAGCTTCAACGACTCTTTCAGCCTGGAAGGGTTTTACAATAAAATCCCTTGCGCCTGCCTGGATTGATTCTATAACCATTGCTTGCTGTCCCATTGCGGAACACATAATTATCCTGGCATTACTGTCTATTTTTTTAATCTCCCTGACCGCCTGGATTCCGTCAACTTCAGGCATTGTAATATCCATAATTACCAGATCGGGAAGGAGTTCCTTATATTTTTCCACAGCACGCAGCCCGTTTTCTGCTTCTCCTACAACTTCATATCCGTTTTTTGTCAGAATATCCTTGATCATCATTCTCATAAAAGCTGCATCATCAACAATAAGAATTTTGTTACCCATTAATATCCCTCTCCCCTTAAACTAATGTTGATATTACAAATGGTTTATTATTGCATTTCAGGAGTTACAAGCGTTTGGACGGATGTATTATGTCAGTAACCCTGACACCAAAGCTTTCATCTATTACAACAACTTCCCCTTTTGCAATGTATTTTCCGTTTACAAGAATATCAACAGGTTCACCGGCAAGCTTGTCCAGCTCAATAATAGATCCCGGCCCCAGTTCAAGTATATCCTTTATAAGCTTGTGAGTCCTGCCAAGTTCCACGGTAACCTGCAGGGGAACATCCATAATAAGGCCTATGTTTTTCTTTTCAACGGTTATTGTACTGTCTTCAAAATTCTCAAACTGAACAGGTTGAACATTTACAGGTGCCTTTGGCCTGGAATGCATATTTTGTGAATACGTATGATTCGCATACTCCATTCCATAATTGCTTTCCTGTTTTGCCGTCTGCTGTTGCTGATACATATTCTGCTGCTGTTGCTGCTGAGGCTGTACAGGCCTTTCAGCTTCAGGCCTTGTATTGGAGATGCCGGTGTTACTTTCAAATTCCGAAATATCTATGTTTCCTTTTCCCAAATCAATATTCAGCAGATTCTCAACCATCTTTTTTGCAAAATTCAAAGGAATGAGCTGCATTATCTCACTGTCAATAATATTACCGATTACCATTTTAAAGGCAACTTTTACAACTTTTCCCTTCTTTTCAAAATCATCCAAATAGCTTGTATCATCGGCAAAGGTCATCAGGAATGCCACTGGTGGTGATATGTCGATTCTTTTATCAAACAATGATGACATGGATGTGGCCGATGAACCTATCATCTGGTTCATAGCCTCACCGATTGCGCTAAAGTGTAACTCATTAAGTTCACCTTCCGTATTCGTTCCGTCGCCGCCCATCATTAAATCGGTAATAACTTTAGCATCATGCTCCTTTAATATAAGCATGTTGGTACCAACTAATCCTCTGGTATATTTAATTTTCACCCCGACATAAGGCAGGGGATAATCCTTGGCAAGCTGATCCCATGTCGTCACACTGACTTTGGGAGTTGTAATGGTCACCTTTTGTCCAAGAAGGGTAAATAATGTGGTAGCCGATGTTCCGATACAAATATTTCCGATTTCGCCAATAGCGTCTATTTCCTGAGGAGTAAGGCTTTCTTCTTCCTGACTCTGAGCGTTATCCTCCAAATCTTCCAATGCGGTTCCCCTCAACAATGCGTCTATTTCAGCCTGGGACAGCATGTCACCCATTCTATTCATCCTCCTTTTTTACAACACTGGTAATTTTGAGGGCCAATTTATTTTTTCTGACACCCGGTTTGGCATAAAACTTGGTAATATCTCCAACTTTAACTTCCAAGTCGTCATTTACATGAGTATCAAGCGGTATTACGTCTCCAACCTGCAATTCCAAAAAATCAGCAACAAGTATCGACGTTTCCCCAAGTATGGCCTTTACAGGTACTGCTGTATTCTCCACACGTTTTCTAATAGACTCTCTTTCTTCCTTGGTATTTTCCTTTTCAATCTTGGAAAACCAGAATTTTGTGCTAAGTTTGGGTACTACGGGTTCCACCACCATATGCGGTATGCATATGTTTATCATACCTTCAGCATCACCTATTTTAGCATTAAGCGTAATGAGAGCTATCATTTCGTTAGGAGATACAATCTGAGCAAACTGAATATTGGTTTCTATCGTTTCAAGCCTTGGCCTTATAGGAGTTACGTTTTCCCACGGTTCTCTGAGCAAGTTAAGAACCTGGATAATAACCCTTTCAATAATAGC
>JAMOAC010000503.1 GCA_023621975.1 Bacillota bacterium
ATGAAGCTGTCAATATAAAACTGTCAATATGAAGATGTCAGTCGAAGATGTCAGTCAAGTTGCTTAAATAAACCCTGCTTGCTTATAAGCTTTGATTATTTATAAGCTATAGTTGCTTATAAGCCCTGTTCACTTAAAAGACCTGGTTACTTATATAGGCTTTGCATTTTCAAGCAGGTATTTTTCTGCCTCTGCCGACCACAGCCCGTTGTTTTTCTCAACTATATCTGCAAGATTTGCAAACAATTCATTGTTCTTGCCTTTTTCCCTGAAATCCTTTATAGCCGTCAATTCCAACTGTATATTAGTATATATGAGCTTTTTGCCTCCAGGAATCTTAGGCAGGTTCAAAGTTGTATCTATTACACTGTCAAGTCCTCCGATGTGGGTAATCATTGCCGAGGGATTTATAATTCCTTTCTCCATCAGTTGCAGAGATTCAATCATATCGTCAGTATTTCCACCGCTGGTGCCGACAATATGGGTTGAGTTGTAATGCACATTGTAAAAGTTAAATTCAGCTGTAAATGCCGGATTTGTCGGGCCTGCAAAGAAGTTCAGGCATCCGTCTCTGCCCAGTATCTTATCTCCCTGCTCAACTACAGCCCTTACCGGAGCATATACAAACACGTCATCGTAACCTTTGCCGTCAGTGAGAGAAAGCAAATATTCAGGAACATTTTCGCAATTTGCAGTATTCACATAAATCAGCTTGACTCCGTTTCTTGCCGCTTCCTCTACAGTATATATGGAACTTGCCCTGTCAAGCCTTTCCTGGTCAATGTCGGTTACAACAAGAAGCTTAGGCTTTCTTTCACGGTGGATTGCATAGTCTATAGCTCCAAGCCCCATAGGGCCAACACCTGCAAGGATAGCCATATTTCCGCCTTCTTTAATATCCATGTGATGTTCATAGCTTCCGCCAGTAGTATGATAGTTGGCATGGAAGCCGCCGATTATGCAGGACATTGGCTCCGCTAATGAACCGTAGAAATATGCATCTCCGTTATAATTTAACAGGCAGTCCCTTTCCATAACGATATTCGGAATAATAATGTAAGTTGCGCTGCCGCCTACATATCTGAAAGAATAACCGGGTGCCGCATATGGGTTTGCAGGATCATTTATTGCAGGTTGAATTGCGAATTTGTCCCCTGGTTTAAACTTATGCTGCCACTTCTTGCCTACTTCAATTATTTTTCCGCAAAATTCATGGCCTACAATAACCGGATTTTTATCTGCATCTTTTGGAACTCTTTTATGATCCGTACCTTGGATAGCTGCTTTATAGGTTGACATACAGATACTGTCCGATATTACCTGGGCGAGAATTTCATCATCCTTTATCGGAGGCAGTTCAAATTCATCAAGCCGCAAATCATTTTTGCCGTATAATCTTACCGCTTTTGTTTTCATTTTATCCCCACCTTATTTACTATTGTTTAATCTATACCACCGCTGTGAAATATTATAACATAAATATGATATCTGTTGTCATAATTTTATTCAATTCATAATATGGTATTTTTTAATAAATCATTGTTGCCAGCTGATCTGCATTTTGATAGTCTGTTTACTCGTTTGTTTAATGGAGTAAAAGAAACCGGTTCGTTTTAAACAGGATCAGTAAAAAACAAGGATGAGCAGAAAAAACGGAAACAGATTTGCTGATCTGAGATTTCAGATAGAAAAAAAGGCGGGCAGTTCTGTTGTCCTGCAAAAATGCAAAAAATATTAAAAAAGGAGGACAGTTCTGCTGCCCTGCAAAGAAATACAAAAAATGGGGGGACAGTGCAAACGCCCCCGCTTTTTAGCCTTCCATCGCTTTTAATCTTCTAATTTTACGGTTTCAATAGCCTTCTTTGCAAATTCCGTATTGACAATCTTATCGTAAGGAGCCTCCTGTTTCAGTTCTCCAGCCATCTTCATAACTTCCTGCAACAGGTCAAGCGATTCTTTCTTCAGTATCGGGTCCTTGTTCCAGGCATCTCCTTCCTTATAGCGTCTGGAGAGTGAAACAAGTATATCATCATCTGTATCAGGGAAGGAAGGTTTCAGCACCTCAGCCAGTTCTTCAGGGCTATGCTTTTCAACCCAAAGTTGACCGCGGTAAATAGCATTTGTGAACTTTTGTATAATGTCAGGATGCTTTTCTATGTAGCTCTTCTTTGCAAAATACGCGGTATAAGGTATTTCTCCGCTTTCCTGACCTATATAGGCAACTACATAGCCCTTTCCTTCCTTTTCAAGCATAGAGGCAGTGGGCTCAAACAACGTGACGTAATCACCGTGTCCGCCGGTGAAAGCTCCTGCCATCAGCGCAAACTGAATGCTGGTGTCTACTGTTACGTCCTTACCGGGCATCAGGCCATTTTTCTTCAGTACGTATTCAAGGGTCATTTCAGGTACTCCGCCTTTTCTTCCTCCTATTATTGTCTTGCCCCTCACATTTTCCCATGTGAAATCAGGCTCAGGCTTTCTGCTTACAAGAAATGAGCCGTCGCGCTTTGTAAGTTGTGCAAATACTACGGCATAGTCTTCTTTTCCTTCGTTATAGACATAAATTGATGCCTCAGGGCCGGCAAAGCCGATATCAACCTGGCCGGAAATAACAGCAGTCATTACCTTGTCTGCCCCCTGGCCGTTGCTGAGCTCAATATCCAGGCCCTCATCCTTGAAATATCCCAGGTTTAATGCAACATACTGCGGGGCGTAGAAGACTGAATGAGTAACCTCACTAAGCCTTATCTTGATATTCCCCTTTTCACCGCATCCGGTAAACATGGTAAGCAATATGAATAATACTGCAATTAATAAAGCGATCTTTTTCATTTAAGTATCCTCCCCCTTTTTTAATTTGTTTAGACCTTTTATTCCTGGCAATTATCCTGTTGTTCCTTGCTATTAAACCTGTTTTATTTGCTGTTAAAATGATATTGTCTGTAAAATTTACCATCGTTGGCTAATAAACCAGTTATCCTTGGCAGTTAAACCTGTACCAGGACTGTTATTCCTGGCTATTATCCCTGCTATTGTCCCTGACCAGGAGTTTTTCCAGATAAACAACACCCTGGTACATAAGAGCCGCTGCTATTGCAAGTACCAGAACGCTTGCCATTACAAGGTCCAGCTGGAATACCTGTCCTCCATATACGATAAGATATCCGAGACCTCCCTTTGAGACCAGAAATTCTCCTACTATTACTCCAACCCACGAGAGCCCTACATTTATCTTTAGGGAACTAATCATTGTAGGAATTGACGCGGGAAGAACCACCTTGGTCAGTACCTGGAACTTGTTCGCTCCAAAAGTCTTTACAAGCTTGATCTTATCCTGGTCCACACCCAGGAATCCGTTCAGCACTTCAAGAATTGTAACTATAAGTGATACTGTCAATGCCATTACTATTATTGAAGTCGGCCCCGCTCCGATCCACACTATAAAAACCGGACCCAATGCAATTTTGGGCAGGCTGTTCAATACCACAAGGTATGGCTCCAAAACCTTGGCAAGAAAATTTGACCACCATAAAATGATTGCAATTACTATTCCCAAAATTGTTCCTACAGTAAAACCTATAATGGTTTCCAGACAAGTTATACCTATGTGATAGAAAAGCGTTCCTTCATTGTACAGGTTTGCAAGAGTCCTTGCCATTCTCGACGGCTGGCTTGTAATAAATGAGTCAATCAATTTTAAATTTCCTGCTACTTCCCATCCGACGAAAAACAAAATCAGTAGCAGGATCTGTGTAGTAAGTATAATTGTCTTTTTTAGCTTAACTTTTCTGAGAAATTCCCTATGTTCGGGCGATATATCTTCCAATACAGCTTTTTTGGCTTTATCCGTTTTTCCGTATATTTTAAACATGTACATCCAGCTCCTTCCATATCTGATTGAAATAGTACCTGAATTCCGGAGCTTCTCTTGAGCAAAGTGGTGTTCTTTTCTTACAGGTTAGCTTTAT
>JAMOAC010000006.1 GCA_023621975.1 Bacillota bacterium
ATGCGTAACAAAAAAAATATAATTAGAGTTATGTGGTATTAGACATAGTCCATTCGAGGAGGTGGACTGATGGTTAGTTTTAATGGATGCGCATGTAAAGGCAGCAATTTGGATAAAATGGTTCAACCGGCGATACTTTCGGTACTTGCACAGGAAGAATTACATGGTTATAAGATTATCCAGAAAATTGCAAAAACGGCCTTGTTCAATGGAAATAAACCTGATCCAACAGGAGTATATCGGCATCTCAGAGTAATGGAAAAGAGGGGATTGGTTACATCAAACTGGGATACAACTAATTCTGGTCCGGCAAAACGAATTTTTAAGATTACGGAAGATGGTTATGAATGTTTATGCACTTGGATTTTGACATTGGAGGACTATAAAAATACAATTGAAAAATTTCTCGATGAAGCAAAAAACATTATTAACGACTCAGGTAAAACAAGAGCAGGTGATTGTTATAATAAACTATAAGCGTGAATTTGTTGGGGAATTATTGGGAACATTTATCTTGGTTCTGTTTGGATGCGGTGCTGTAGCAGTTTCGGTTTTATATAATGCACACCAAGGCTTGTTTCAGATTGCAATTGTTTGGGGTCTTGGTGTTAGCCTTGCTATTTATGCTACAAGATATTTATCCTGTGCCCATTTAAATCCTGCAGTAAGCCTGGCGATGGTGATAAGTAAAAGGATGACGATTAAAAAATTGCCTGTATATTTTTTGGCACAGTTTATTGGTGCTTTTCTTGCGGGATTGGTATTATATATACTTTTTAGTTCTTCAGTTGCAGCAATTGAAAATACTCATCAGATCATCCGTGGTACGACAGAATCAATGGAAATAGCGAAAATGTTTGGTGAATATTATCAACTTCCCGGCAGCATTGTTACGGTATCAATGCCACTAGCAATGTTTGCAGAGGGGTTTGGAACGTTTTTGTTGGTGCTCATGATATTCTTTTTAACGGAAGGCTGTAATCTGGGACGGCCGGATGATAGTATGTCACCAATTTTTATAGGTTTAACGGTCACTTCAGTTATTTGTCTTGTTGGCCCTCTGACTCAGGCTGGATTAAACCCAGCACGTGATTTTGGTCCCAGACTGGTAGCATGGATTTTTGGATGGGGGGATGCAGCATTTCCAGATAAAACAGGGGGGTTCTTCTTTGTTTATATGCTTGCACCTCTGTTCGGCGGGAAAGTTGCTGCTTTATTGTTTACTCGTGTACTGGAACCGCTAATGAAAAAAACGAACGAACAACACAACTGTAATGAGTCACAATGTCAGAATTAATTATGAAGGAAGGGATAATATGAAAGCAAGAATTATTTTGGTTGGTGGATTTTTAGGGGCTGGGAAAACGTCTCTTCTTTTTGAGGCTGCCAGCAGACTTGTGAAAAATGGAAAACATGTCGGTTTGATCACCAATGATCAGGCTCCTGAGTTAGTCGATACAACATTTCTTGAATATACAAATGGAGCTATAAAAGAGGTAAGTGGAAGCTGTTTTTGTTGTAATTATGAAGGCTTTACAGATGCAATTATCCATTTAATAGAAAATCAACAAGCTGATGTCATAATCGCTGAGCCGGTAGGCAGTTGTACGGACCTTTCAGCCACAATATTGCAGCCTTTGAAGGAACATTATGGAAAGGATTTTGTCATTGCTCCACTCACGGTATTGACTGATCCGAAACGCCTATCTGATATTTTAGACGGAAGATACTCGGGGCTACATCCCAGTGCGGTATATATAATCCGGAAGCAAATTGAAGAAGCAGATATAATAGCGATTAGTAAAACTGATTTGTTAACCCCGGATGAAGTTGAACAATTGAAGACGCGCGTGACAAAGGAGTGGCCAAACGCTACAGTACTTGCAATGAGCTCTAAAACTGGAGATGGCTTGAAAGAGTGGCTGAGTGAAGTGACTACTCGTGATGATGCCGGAACAAATTTAGCAGAAGTAGATTACGACATCTACGCTGAGGGTGAAGCAGTTTTGGGGTGGCTCAATGCAACCTTGGAGCTGAAGGATGATTCTGTTGATTGGGATAGATTTGCAGAGAATTTGCTGAATGCACTGGGGCGTCGATTTGATGATTCGAATTCTGTGGTTGGTCATGTTAAGTTGATTATTCAAACTGGCAATAATTTTGTGATTGGCAATTTGACAGGGAATAATGAATCTCCCAGTATACGGAGAAATGCAGGGGTTGCAAATGAAGCTAAAATGACTCTAAATGCCAGGGTTCAGATGGAACCTGATAATCTGGAGAAGATTGTATTGGAGGAAATCACTGCTGCCTGCGGAACTGACATAATATCAAATATCATTGCTTTGAGGTGTTTGAGTCCAGGACGACCCCAGCCTACTCACCGCTATGACCATATAGTAACAGTGCCTCAAAATTAATAATATTTCTTGTAAGATAAAAAACTTATGCCTATATATGACCGGCAATCATAATTTCCGGCAGGTTAAGAAGCGGAGTAAAGCATCTTGATGTTGTCAATGCAGAAATTTGATTGTTAATTATTCCAAAATGGTGTAAAATAAGTTTGTAAATAAAACCGACTTATCAGGAGTCAGGGTAGAGAGTTGGCTCGATGACCCTGCACCAACCTGCAGTGAAGCTGTAAGGTGGTAAAGCCAACACCGATAAGGAGGTGATTATAGTGGGTTAAATCACAGCCTTCTTGTCAGGTTTGGCAGGAAGGCTTTTTTGATGTGTTAACATCATAGAAAATAAAAAACAATAAGATGGGAGGTATATTGTGTGAGAATTAAATTTGTCGGACACAAATATACTGTTATTCCTCAGGATAATGGAAAATATTTGGCAGTTATGATTCTTTCGGAACATGAAAACTATAATGATGCTCTAAAGGCTACGCTTGAAGCGATGAAGAAGGAATCTGAAGAAATAATGAACAGAGAAATTGAAGAACTTAGGAGAGAAGGTATAAGGGCAGTATCATTCAGGGAAGTCATAAAGGATATGACACACAAGCGGCGGGAAAGATTTCTTGATGAGAGAAACAGGAAATTTATAAATCCCCTTCTGGATTTTAATATTGAAATGCTTCAGCAAAAAGAAAGGCGGCTTAATATTAAACGTATTAAATAGATTATAGTACCAGACAGAATGAAATTTCCTATAGCCAAAAAAACACCTATCATGTATTGACACATATTTCCCCGTGTGTTATTATTAGACCACATGGTTTAGACCGTATGGTTCAAGCTATGTAGATAGTGTTGTATAAGGTGTTTAAATTGCGAAGGAATTTTGATTACCAATCACTTCTTGGTGAAAATAATCCGCTATTTCGTTATCCTCAGCTTTTAGAGGCAGCGATAAACGAGTTTTCCAAGAAAAAATATGAGGATGCATCTCTGAATGACATCCTAAAAAACGCCGGAATGAGCAAAGGAAGTCTGTATCATCACTTTGGCGACAAGTTTGGGCTTTATCTGGCTATGATGGATATTATTGTAAATAAAAAGCTTTCCTATTTCTATCCTCTTATGTATCAGATAACTGGTAGCACCGATTTTTTTACCTTACTTAAGAGAATTATGAAAAGTACTATGGATTTTATGTTGGTGGATGAACGGATGCACTATCTTTTAAACAGAGTAATGGAGGAAAGTGAAGAATTTCGAGACCGATTGAATGATTTTTTCCCATATGATAAGTATAGCCGGCATTTCAATGATTATATTCGTCAGGCGGTAAAATCGGGCCAGATTAACAGCCGTTATCCTCCTGAATTAGTTGCCAGGGTTATTGAGATAATGTTTTCCAATCTGCACAAACTGATTTCTAACGGAGACCCGGATGAGTTAATCAAAACTGCCAACCAGGTGGTAGATATAATTCAGCATGGGATTTCAGGCGAATAGACAGCCACTTATATGCTGATAATGGCTATATGGAACAGCTGTCCTGCA
>JAMOAC010000247.1 GCA_023621975.1 Bacillota bacterium
TATCTCGGGAAGTAGGTTTACATATGAAGCAGGTTTTACATACAATACATTGCATGCAATACATACATATGAATTAAGTTTACACATGAAGCGGCAATGCGCAATATATACAGTTTAAAATATTAATAACTTACGTGGAAGATAAATTAAACAGCCGGCACATTAGTGACCGGCTTTTCATAAAGGCTCATTTCTATTCTTCCCTGTTCTTCACATCTTCAAATGGAAAATAGAATGCAGCTCTTTTTTTGTTCATCAAAAGTGTACACTTTATTACCATTCCTTAATTACGAATATTTATTTTTAATTGCCCTCCTTTGTTAGATAATTAATTTAGTCTAAGAAAGTGAGGGAGACACCATGTTTGCAAGCAGGAAAGGTATAGGCAGGTTTAAGTACCTGGTTTACGTACTGCCAGTAATAATATTTATTTCACTGATAATTTATGTCCCGTTTGTTATGAGTATGGCTTATTCATTTACCGAATGGAATGGAATAAGCAAGGAAGCAAAATTTATAGGATTGGAGAACTTTAAATCCATATTTTTCGGTGACAGCTCATTTCAGTACTCGGCAGTGTTTACTATAAAGCACTCGATATTATTTATCATTATCGTAAATGTTTTGGCTTTATTAATAGCTGTATTGCTTGATAAAAAGCTGTATACCACAAATATACTTCGTGCCGGGTTCTTTGTACCTTACATATTAAGCCTGGTAATCGTAGGATTCATATGGAAATTTATCTTTATGCAGGGCTTCAATGCTTTAGAAGCAATCACCGGCTGGAAGGTATTTTCATGGAGTTGGCTGGGAGATGCAAAATTAGCATTTTGGTCGGTATTAATTGTTTCTATATGGCAATCTATCGGATTATACATTGTTATTTATATCGCAGGGCTTCAATCAATACCGCACGACCTGGTGGAATCTTCCATCGTGGACGGAGCGGGAAGCATTAAAAGATTTTTCAATGTCATTTTGCCTCTTTTGATGCCGTCAGTCACAACATGTGTATTTTTAGCATTAACCAATTCAATTAAAGTTTTTGACATTATTGTATCCCTGACCAATGGCGGCCCCGGAGGCGCTACAATCAGCATCACCTATGACATATATAAGGAAGCTTTTCAAAATAACTTCTATGGCTATGGAACTGCAAAAGCGTTGATTCTTTTTGTAGCAATACTGTTGATAACGCTTGTGCAGGTGGCGTTCTTCAAGAGCAAGGAGGTTGAGATGTGACATGAATAAAAATAAAAAAAACCTGATATTGCTTGAAATAATACTTATTATATCATGTGCAATATTTATTTACCCTATATTTTTGGTGATTATAAATTCGTTGAAGAGTTATAAAGGGGTTATGACCAATGTCATAGCACTGCCGGATTCCTTGCATTTTGAAAACTATGCGTATGTCTGGGAAAACATAAATTACCCAAGATTGTTTATAAACAATATTATCGTAACAGCTACTGCTATTATAGGTATTGTACTGTTTTGTTCCATTGCAGGATTTATACTTTCGAGGACAAGGACCAGGTTGAGCTGGCTTCTTTACATTTTTTGCATTGCTCCCATGCTTATTCCGTTCCAGACAATAATGATTACATTAATAAACATGTATCATGGATTTGTTAAAAGCATTCCAAAAGAAATAGACGAAAGTGCAATTATTGACGGAGCATCAACATCCAGGATGTTTTTTTCAATAATATTTCCGCTGCTAAAACCGATTACCACTACAATTGTCGTAATAGACGTAATGTGGATATGGAATGATTTTTTACTGCCGCTGATATTCCTTGACGGGGCAAAGGAAACAAAAACCCTGACACTTGCTGCATATACTTTCATAGGACAGTACATAACTGATTGGCAGTATGCTATGACGGCCATTGTCCTTGCAGTAATACCGTCTGTATTATTCTTTATATCCATGCAAAAGCATATCGTGAAGGGGATAACTGCCGGTGCCGTAAAGGGTTAGGATCAGTACAAATCAACATGCCCTGGTGCTGGGAAGGATAGAGTGAGTTGAAAACGCTGTCGAAATATGTATAATATTATATAAATTTGCAATAAAATGTTAATATGGCGGCTGAGCATTATGAAACAGGATCACTGTTGCACTGTATTTTTTAGTCTTAATGAGGGATCCGGGCATGAAGCAAACAGTTTATAAAATATTAACCACCATGAAGGGCATATTTACCAAAAAGCTGGCCAACAAGCTTGTATTCCTTTTTTCAGCTATTATTATACTTACAATAACTTCCCTGACTTTTGCTTCTTATAAGATAATCGAAAAGGAATCCGTCAGAAATATCATTGATACCAATAGAAATAACCTTGTCCTGATTAATAAGAATATTGAAAGCTATTTTAAAGAAATTAACCAGGTATCCCTGCCCCACTTGAAATATGACAACCTGTTAAATGCTTTAATGGGAGTAACGGATGAAATGACAGCCCGGGCTTTTTTGGAAGATTATGTCCGAAGCATGTTCTATTCCAGGAGTGATTTTGAGGGTATTTGCCTGTTTTTAATTGAACAGGACTGTTACCTGTATATATCAAAAGGCGACGGTATGGATATAAAGGTCAGAAAGGTTCATAAAGAGGGTATACCGCAGGAAGACTGGTATGTTAAGGCAATTAACAGCAAAAACAATATATATATCCAGCCTCTTTTTATGTCAAAGAACAGCACTTATGCAATTAACCAGGATAAGTGCTATTTCGCATATCACAGGGTAATCAGAAATATCGTGGATAAAAAAGCATATGCTGTATTAACCTTTTTCTGCGATTACAGCAGCCTGAATGAAATAATAAAAAACACTTCCCTGACTGACGGCGAGCAGCTTTTTTTCATGGGTGATGATGGCAACATTTTTTATACAAATAGTATGGATAATTATAGTTATATCAACCGAAAGGATTTTAAAGACAGGCTTGCCGACACCGGTACCGGTGTATTTGATTGGGAAATTGAAGGGAATCATTATCTTACTGTTTTCAACACTTCAGATAATTTGAAATTTAAACTTGTTAAACTTATCCCTTATAGAAAAATATATCATGTAGCCCGAACGAACAGGCTGCAAAGCATTTATATCGGAGGAATGATTTTAATTATTTCGGTTGTTTTGGTTGTTTTATCAGCCAATGCAATTATCAGGCCTGTTAAAAAGCTTACAAAAAAAATGCGCAGTTTCAGCGAGGGCAAATTCGACCTTGAAGCAAAAGTTGAAGGTAATGATGAAATTGCTGAGCTCACAAAGCAGTTCAATCAAATGGTAAGAAAAATAAATGACTTGATTAATGAAAAGTACATCATAAAAATTGAGGAAAAGAATGCAATTATAAAAGCACTCGAAGCGGAACTTAATCCGCACTTTCTGTACAATGCCCTGCAGGCTATATCAACTACCGCTTTAAAATCCGGAATGTATCATATAAGTGATATGGTCAATGCCCTCGCTTCAACCTTCCGATACACAATAAAAGGGAAGAAGTTTGTCAGATTGCAGGAAGAAATTCAATATATAAACGACTATCTGGTCATTCAAAAGGCAAGATTCGGTGACAGGCTCACAGTGGAATATGAAGTTGAAGATGCCGTTCTTGACGTGATGATCCCAAAAGTATCAATACAGATCCTGGTTGAGAATTCAATAAAACACGTATTGGAAAAAAACTATGCGGCAGTTTGTATAGTCATAAAAGCCTATGCAAAGGGTGATGATGTCATTATTTCAGTCAGCGATAACTGACCTGGAATTCCACCTGAAAAAATTGAGCAAATCAAATCCTATTTGGATGACAAAGGGGATCAGAGCAGCAATAATAACGCAGTGGGCCTGAAAAACCTGGATACGCGCTTAAAGCTGATTTACAAGGATAAATCCAGCCTTTCCATAAAATCCGACCGTACCGGAACGGCAATCAGCTTTATTATACCAGGGGGTGAGGGAATTTATTTATAAGGTATTAATCATTGATGACGAAGAACCTGCAAGAGAAGCGATAAAAATGCTTGCGGACTGGGACAGTATGAATGTGTATGAGGTTTTTGAGGCATGGGATGGAGAAAACGGCCTGAGGCTTATTGAAGAAAAAAAACCTGATATAGTTCTGGTTGATATGAAAATGCCGGGGATGGATGGCGTAGAATTACTCCAGATAGCTGAAAGCAGGTATCCTGATTTGGCTATAATAGTAATCAGTGGTTATGATAATTATGAGTATACACATCAGGCCATTCACTCCAGAGTAATTGATTATATTTTAAAGCCCATCAAGAGAGATGAGCTTAATAATGCTTTGGCAAAAGCCATTGAAACAATTTCCGCAAGAAGGAAAATGCAGAGCCGGTATATAGACAGGAATATCATGCTGAACCTGTCTTTGCCCAGTTTGAAAGAAAAGCTTTATATTGCAGCTATTGACGGAAGTATCAGCAAACAGATGAAAGAAATATACAAGGAACTGATAGATGCTGAGTGCGACACGAAATATTATTCCGTATCAATCTTCAGAATAATGAACCTGGAGGAGGTAAGCGACAAACACTTTAGTGAAATAAGCCTTGCACAGTTTGCCATTACCAGCGCAATCAATGAACTGTTTAATGATGAGTTTGAAAGTTTTAGTTTTGTAAATCCAAAAGACAATAATGAAATCATAATAATTACTTCCTTCAAGGATGGTTCAAATACGGGGCTCAAAGATAATTATATTCATTTGATCAGGAGATCAAAAAGAAAGCTGAATCAGTTGTTTGAATTAATAATAATAGTTGGAGCAGGAGGAATATATAAAGGAATAAACAACCTGAAGGAATCTTTCCTTGAGTCTGAAAAGCTTATCCGCAGTATCAATCTTTTGGATAATAACGAAGGCATTGTATGTGACATGCCTGAAAATGTAAGCGTAATGAAGTTTTCTTTGCTGGAGCAAAAGAATTTGATTTTTAATGCTATTGAAGGAGGCAGTCTGGCATACATAAAGGGGATTATTGAAGGATTTGTTGAAAAGATTGAACAAACCGGGTTTCTCAGCCTGAGAGACGCAAACAGAATATTTGACGAACTAATGCTTATTCTCAATAATTTTTCAATGCTTAAAGGGTATGATGCCAATGACCTGCTGTCCTATCTGAAAGACCTGCCGGGAACCGTCTGCAATTTTGAGCAGTTCAAGAAATACTTGCTTTATTCCATCGAGCTGTTTTACAACCATTACAAAAAACAGATAACGGATGATACTTTTAACATTTATGAAATAAAGGAATTCATTGACAATAATTACTGCCAGGATATAAAAATATCCTATTTTACGGACAAGTACTTTATAAGCAGGGAATATTTGATGAAATTATTCAAAGATGAGTTTGGATGCGGAATATATGAGTATGTAATAAAGGTTAGAATGGAAAAAGCCAAAAAGCTGTTAGCCGATCCGGCTATTAAAATAAAGGACATATCACAGATGCTGGGATACAGCGATAACAATTATT
>JAMOAC010000290.1 GCA_023621975.1 Bacillota bacterium
TTTTCCCCCTGCTATACCTATATCAGCTTCCCTTGCCTCGCCGGGCCCATTAACAACGCAGCCCATTATCGCAACTTTAATATCCTTTTGAATGTTCTTAACCCTTTCTTCCACTTGTTTTGCTATATCTATCAAATCAATCTGTGTTCTTCCGCATGTAGGGCAGGAGATTATTTCAATTCCCTTTTTCCCTATCCCAAGAGCTTTTAAAATTGCATTCCCAACACGGACTTCCTCTACAGGGTCTCCTGTCAGCGAAACTCTGAGGGTATCCCCAATGCCCTCTGCAAGAAGGCACCCAAGCCCGACCGCTGACTTTACTGTTCCGTGAAAAACAGTTCCTGCTTCCGTGACACCTATGTGCAAAGGGTATTCGGTCTTTTGTGACATCAGCCTGTATGCCACTATTGTCATTGGGACACTGGAAGCTTTAAGCGAAAAAACGATTTGGTCAAAACCGCATTCCTCAAGAATCTCCGCATGCCTTAAAGCGCTTTCAACCATTGCTTCAGGCGTAACTCCGTTATATTTTTTAAGAATGTCTTTTTCAATGGAACCGGAATTAATTCCTATGCGGATGGGTACGCAGTATTCCTTCGCAACCCGGACAACCTGTATAACCCTGTCCTTTCCTCCGATATTTCCGGGATTTATTCTTATCTTGTCTGCACCGTTTTTTATGCTGGCTATAGCAAGGCGGTAGTCAAAATGAATATCCGCCACCAGAGGTATTTTTATTTCCTGCTTTATTGACTTTATTGCCTGGGCTGCCTCCTCATCGGGCACAGCCACCCTGACTATGTCACAGCCCGCTTTCTCCAGGCCTTTTATCTGTTCAATGGTTGCTTTCACGTCCCTGGTATCGGTATTGGTCATTGACTGGACCGTGACAGGCGCATCGCCGCCTATAAATATATCGCCAACTTTTACTTTCTTCGTTTTTTTGCGTTCAATATAGCTTTTTGCATTAACTTCTTTCATTTGCATTCGCTCCTGTTGCATATCCACCTCTGAAGCATTCATTCCTGTTGCTTATCCGCCCCTGACAGCCCTGAGAATGTCATTATATGTGGTGAAAATCATGAGCATTATCAAGAGTATAAAGCCCACCAGCGAAATAAAGGCTTCTTTTTCGGGAGGTATTGCCTTCCTCCTTATACCCTCAACCGCCAGAAGCAGCAGCTTGCTTCCGTCAAGGGCAGGAATGGGCAACAGATTAAGCATGCCCAGATTTATTCCGATAAAAGCCATGAGGCTTAATAATCCCTGTATTTTATCCATAAAGGTAGGGCTTTGTTCAACAACATCGCCTATTGTCGTAACTATTCCCACAGGCCCTGAAAGCTGGTTTAATGATATTCTTCCCGTTAAAAGCCACGTAATGGAATAATAAACATTTCTGGCTATCGATATGCCATAGTACACGGAATTTTTAATTACACTGAAAAAGCCTCCCCGCTCAACTGCGTACCTAAGCCCCAAGCCATACTGTTCTTCTCCCCAGGAAACCTGCGGTGTTATATCAATCTCTGTTATCTTGCCTTCCCTCAAAACAGTAACCTTGACAGGCTTGCCCCCGTTTGTTTTTAGAAATTCCCTGATTTCTCTTCCATCAGAAACACTAGTATCGTTCAGCATTATTATCTCATCACCGGGTTTAAAAGGCCCTTCCTGCTCCTGGCCGATATCTGCAACTACATTCGAGCCGGGACCATAGTCTGACCTGGGAATAAAGCCCAATATATACCTGTTTTCCGGAATAATTTCCGGCTCAAGCCTAAAAATCTCAATTTTTCCGTCCCGGAGCACTTTGACGTCCACCGGGGCACCTTTTGAACCATAGGCAAAAAGAAATACATCATTTGGATGAAATACTTTTTTGCCTCCATACGTCAAAATCACGTCTCCGTCCCTTATACCAGCGTCGTATGCAGGAGAGCCCGGTTTGATCCCTTCTGCCCTCGGAACGAAATATCCTGAAAACGACAGGATTATAATTATTGTAATAAGTGCAGCAATCAGATTCATGACAGGTCCAGCGGCAATAACCGCTGCTCTTGTAAGTATTGGCTTTTTATTGTAAGCCCTCTCATCATCTGAGGCTTCCTCTTCCCCTTCCATCCTCACATAACCTCCAAGGGGAATGGCTCTCAAGGAGTACTCTGTTTCTCCCTTTTTTATGCTAAAAATCTTCGGTCCCATAAAAAGTGAGAATTCAAGCACCTTTATATCGGACAGCTTGGCTACAATAAAATGACCCAGTTCATGAATGATAATTAGCAAGCTCAAAGCAATAACCGCTATTAATATTGACATAATATCACCTACCATTCCGTCGCTTTATTCCGGCACACAATAAGCCTGGCCATGTTGCAGATTTCGCTTTAATTATCGCCGTGTTGCAGCTTTTGTTGCTCGATTTCAGCCATATTTTTTGCCCACTTGTCTGCTTCCAGTATTTCCGCCAATCCCGGGTTGCAGATAACACTGTGCTTGCCCAGCACATTCTCAATTATGCGGGGTATATCCGTAAATCTTATTCTTCCGTTCAAAAACATGTCCACCGCTGCCTCGTTGGCGGCATTCAGCACAACGGGAGCGGTACCTCCGATTTTCAGGGCATCATAGGACATCTTCAAACACGGAAAAGCATCGAAATCCGGCTCTTCAAAAGTAAGTGAACCAAGCTTGACAATATTCAGCCGGGAGAAATCGTTATCCATTCTCTCGGGATAAGTAAGGGCATACTGTATACATATTCTCATGTCAGGAGGCCCTATCTGGGCAAGTATTGAACCATCACAAAACTCAACCATTGAATGGACTACGCTTTGAGGGTGTATTACCACTTTTATTCTGTTGCCGTCAATCCCAAAAAGCCACCTTGCTTCAATTACCTCAAGCCCTTTGTTCATGAGTGTGGCAGAGTCTATTGTAATCTTCCTGCCCATCTTCCAGTTTGGATGATTCAGCGCCTGCTCAACACTTACATTTTTCAGTTCATCGGCGCTCATCCCCCTGAACGGGCCACCGGAAGCAGTCAGCATGATATTTTCTATGCTTTGCCTGTTGTTGCCTTCAAGGCATTGGAAAATAGCTGAATGCTCGCTGTCTACAGGAAGAACTTTCACTCCTTTTTCCTTTGCCTTTTCCATCACCAGGTGTCCGGCAGCAACCAGGGTCTCTTTATTTGCAGTTGCTATATCCTTGCCGCTGTCAATCGCCTCAAGTGTAGGGATAATTCCTGCCGTACCCACTACAGATACTACTACTGTATCCACACCTTCCATTACAGCAATTTTTATCAAACCTTCAGTACCGCCATAGACTTCTATATCAAGTTCCTTCAACCTGTTTCTCAGTTCATCCGCAAGAGTCTCATCCAATACTGCAACCGCCTTGGGTTTGAATTCACGTGCCTGTTGCTCGAGCAAATCTATATTTGAAGCAGCACTTAAGCCTAAAACTTCCATTTTCAAATTCCTTGCAACTTCAAGAGTCTGGCGTCCGACAGATCCTGTCGAGCCAAGAACCGATATTTTTTTCATTAATAATTCTCTCCCTATCACATGATGTCGGTGTTAAATAATGAAAAAGCTCATATAAAAGTATACTACAGGAGCAACAAATAATATGCTGTCAAACCTGTCAAGCACTCCCCCATGTCCGGGCATTATTTTACCATAGTCTTTTATCTTGACATACCTTTTTAACGAGGATGCTGCCAGGTCGCCTACTTGTGATATTATTCCACACAGTAGACCAATTATTATATAATGATACAAAGGAATATTCCCCAGCCTGCTGTTAACCACAAATATTCCGTACAGCGTCATAACCGCCATGCACCCGACAATCCCCCCATTCGAGCCTTCGACTGTTTTTTTAGGGCTGATGGAAGGTATGAGCTTTCTCTTTCCCATATATACTCCTGTAAAATATGCAAAAGTATCAGTT
>JAMOAC010000433.1 GCA_023621975.1 Bacillota bacterium
ATTTTTTTCAATATAATACTTGTCAATTTGAATATTCTGTAATCGATTTATCCTGTATTTATTTATCCTGTAATTAATCCATTCTGCTGATTAATAATTATTATAAAATTATCATGTACAATTACATTATTGCAACAAAATTATATTATCATGGAATGCCTTTAACGAAAATCGCAATAATTATAACACATACAATAAGTATTATAACATATAAATTCGCAGCGCAGGAAAAAACTTATTTGAAAAATAATTCCAATGAACACTTCAGATGTAAAATATGGCTTGACATCGTATCAGTGTCGTTGTATGTTTAAGTAAATATTGTTTTCCTGTATTGTCGTTATCTGGTATGGAAAGGGAGATAAGATATGGTAATAGTAATGAAGCCAAATTCGGGAGAACGCGAAATTAAAGAAATAACAAAGTTCCTTGAATCTCTGGGTCTTGGAGTGCATATTTCAAAAGGAACCGAAAGAACAATAATAGGTGTCATCGGCGACAAAAGAGTATTATGCGATGTACCCCTGGAACTCATGCCGGGTGTTGAAAAGCTCGTTCCCATCGTAGAATCATACAAACTTGCAGGAAGGACTTTTAAACCCGAACCCAGCGTCATAGATGTAGGCGGAGTTAAAATAGGAGGAAAGGAACTTGTAATCATGGCAGGACCCTGCGCGGTAGAAAACAGGGAACAAATACTGGAAGCGGCACGCGCTGTTAAAAAATCCGGTGCGCAGTTCTTAAGAGGCGGAGCATTCAAACCCAGGACTTCTCCCTATTCTTTTCAGGGGCTTGAGGAAGAAGGCCTGAAGCTCATGCAGGAAGCAAAAGAAGAAACAGGTCTTCTGATAATCAGTGAGGTCACAAGCGAAAAGAACGTCGAAATAGCCGACAGGTACGTAGACATGTTCCAGATAGGCGCACGGAACGTTCAAAACTTCCAGCTTCTCAGAGAAGTGGGCAAATCAAACAAGCCGGTACTTCTTAAAAGAGGGCCTTCCACAACCATAGAAGAATGGCTGAATGCAGCGGAATATATTATAAGCGAGGGAAATTACAACGTGGTATTGTGCGAAAGAGGAATCAGGACCTTTGAGACGGCAACAAGAAATACGCTGGACATCAGCGCAGTTCCCGTTGTCAAAAGCCTCAGCCACCTACCGATAATAGTAGACCCAAGCCACGCAGCGGGAAAAAGCCAGTATGTGCTTCCCCTGGCAAAAGCTGCAATAGCTGCCGGAGCCGACGGGCTTTTGGTAGAAGTACACCCCAATCCCAGGTGTGCATTATCGGATGCCGCACAGCAGCTGACACCTGAAGAATTTGACAATTTGTGCAAGGACATCGCCAAAATCGCAAAAATTGTTGAAAGAGAATTTAAATACGATAGAGAGAGTGACTAACCATGACCGGTAAGCTGGCAGATAAAAAAATTACAATAATAGGACTGGGGCTAATAGGGGGTTCTATTGCCAAGGCTCTTCATGAGCGGATAGGCATGAAAAATATAACAGCAGTAAACAGGGATATGAAATCGATAGACGAAGCTCTCATGGACGGAACCATCGCGCGTGGTTTTTGTGAATTAAACGAATATGCTTTGGATGCCGATATTATCTTTATTTGCACCCCCGTTAAAAATACTTTTGAATACCTGGATGCCCTGTCCGGAAAAGTGAAACCCGGGTGTATCGTAACCGATGTAAGCAGCACCAAGGGTGAAATAATAAGGCATGTAAATTCAATGCAAAACCCACCGTGCTTCATAGGCGGCCATCCCATGGCAGGAGGGGAAAAAACGGGCTACAGTTCCGGATATTCACATCTTTTTGAAAATGCCTATTACATATTGACTCCATGCGTAAGCACTAATGAAGACGCTGTAGAAACAATGAAACATGTTGTCACTGCTCTGGGAGCAATACCCATAATAATGGATGCCGACAAACATGACAGGATAGTCGGAAGCATCAGCCATTTGCCTCATATAATCGCATCGGCTCTTGTAAATACCATAAGGGAACTTGATGCAGGTGACGGCATGATGCAGGTACTTGCGGCAGGTGGGTTCAAGGACATCACAAGAATAGCCTCCTCAAGCCCTGAAATATGGGAAAGTATTGTAATGAGCAACAGATCAAACATTTTAGATGCCCTGGATGCGTTTATCAATACCTTAACTGAGTCGAAAAATTATATTCTTAAGAATGACAAAGAAAAAATATTTGATTTTTTCAGCCTCGCAAGGGATTACCGGAATGCAATTCCATCGGACAGAATAGGGCTTATAAGCCCTTCAAATACAATTTCCGTTGATGTCGTTGACAGACCGGGTATTATAGGAGAAATTACAGTAATTCTTGGTGAAAACTGTATTAATATAAAAAATATAAATGTATCAAACAGCAGGGAATTTGAACACGGTTGCTTAAGAATAACTTTTTCCGATAACGAAAGCACAAAAGCTGCATACGACCTGCTGAAAAAAGCAGGCTTCAGGGTATACAGAAATGAATGATTTTACGACTTTCTCTTCCTTGCTTCGTTGAGCCTGTACCCTAAAACCATTAAGCCGTCACTTAAGTGCACATTTTCAATTATGACATCGTAGGGCAGCTTTAAATCCATCGGTGAAAAGTTCCATATTCCCTTTATTCCAAGGCGTGCAACCCTGTCTGCAATCTCAGGAGTTCTATCATGGGGAACGGTGATAACCGCAATATCCACCTTATTTTCTTTTGTGAACTCTTCAAGCCTGTCAATATGCATTATTTCTACATTTCTAATCTTCTTTCCGATAATCTTCGGATCTATATCAAAAATGCCTATCAGCTTAAAACCTCTTTTCTCAAAGTTGGTGTAGTTTGCAAGGGCCTGGCCCATATTGCCGGCGCCAATTATTATTATTGTATATCCTTTATCTACGCCGATAATTTTCCCTATTTCATTAAACAAGTATTCCACATTGTATCCATAGCCCTGCTGTCCAAAACCGCCAAAGCAGTTCAGGTCCTGCCTGATCTGTGAAGCCGTAATTCCCATTCTTGCGCTCAATTCTTTCGAGGAAATTCTCGTGATATCCATTTTCAATAAATCTTCAAGATATCTGTAATACCTTGGCAAACGCTTTATTACCGCTGAGGAAATTTTCTTTTCCGAGGCCATTGAAATCCTCCTTAAATTAAACAGAATAAAAAATAAATAAAATAAGTTAGTAATTCCTTTATGTGTTAATTCATTATAACATGATTGTTATTTATTCGTCAATAAAAACGGAACATGCCCTAATGTGGCTGTGGTGCGCCTTACAGGCGTTGCAAAATGCCGTGCTGCAACATAAGGCATTGTAAAAATGTTGCTGCTGCATGAGGCATGTGTCCTGCCGTAGCAAAAACAGGCAAATTAAAAATCATAAGGTGCGCAAAACAAGAGCAGGACACAGAAGCTTATACCCTGCACCACAAAATTGCAAGAACAAAAGTATCAGTTGCCATGTCCCGCCGTTATTATTATTTCACTATTTCGTTTTATTATATTGTTTGTTAATTTTATTTCTTTAATGCAATTGCCTTTTTAACCTTGTCGGCAATATTTTCTTTGGTCAGACCAAACCTCTGAACCAAAGCTTCGGCACTGCCCGATTTGCCAAATGTATCCTGTGTGCCTACTTTTAATACCGGAACGGGGACCGTCTCGGTTAATACTTCACTGACGGCACTGCCAAGCCCGCATAAAACGTTGTGCTCCTCGGCCGTCACTATGGCTCCCGTTTCTTCTGCAGCTTTTATTATTGCTTCCTTGTCTATTGGCTTTATTGTATGCATATTAAGCACACGGACTTTTATATTCTCCTGTGCAAGGTCGGCCGGCGCTTTCTGTGCAGCCTGCACCATCCTGCCGGTTGCAATTATGGTAGCATCGGTACCGTGCTTCATCATTTGAGCTTTTCCTA
>JAMOAC010000410.1 GCA_023621975.1 Bacillota bacterium
GTAATATACCAATATTTTTTACAGCCAACATGTCAATTGGCATAAACCTGTTGATTGATCTTGTAAAGAGGGCTGCAAAGACCCTTGAAGGCAGTTTTGACATAGAAATAATCGAGAAGCATCACAATCAGAAGTTGGACGCTCCAAGCGGAACGGCCCTTCAGATAGCTGATGCAATAAGCAGCATATTAAGCCAAAGTCCTGAATATATATATGACAGACACTCGCGCAGAAGAAAAAGAAATAAAAATGAAATAGGCATACATGCCATTCGCGGAGGTACCATCGTCGGTGAACATACGGTACTGTTTGCCGGCAACAATGAAATTATTGAAATAAAGCATTCTGCTTTGTCAAGGGACGTTTTCGGAGTAGGTGCTCTGAAGGCTGCTGCTTTTATTTGCACAAAAGGGCCCGGGCTATACAGCATGAGTGACCTCATTAGGGATTAAGTCAGTCTTTATCAATAATATCCGGAGGTATCAAAAAAATGACAAACAGTCCGGTTACCAGGATTTCAGTTACTTACAACGTAGCCTTGATAACTGTAGACAATCTGCCTAACAACATGAAACTCATATCGGAAATATTTAACTCAATAGCGGAGCAGAACATAAATGTTGACATGATAAGCCAGGCACCGCCTTACAGAGGACATATAAATATTTCATTCAGTATTCCTTCCGATGATCTGATAAAGGCGATCGGTACACTGAATAATTTTAAGAAAGACATCCCTAATTTGAGGATTGAGGTGGACAACAATAATACAAAAATTTCAGTATACGGAGAAAACATGAAAGATTTGCCCGGAGTTGCAGCAAAGTTATTTACCATTCTGGCAAGCAACAATATTGATGTCAAGCTTGTCACAACATCAGAAGTTGACATCTCATATCTTATTTTTGAAAAGGATGTAGACAAAGCGATAAATGCAATAAAAAACGAATACAATATTGAATAGAGCGGGGACTTTAGAGCACCCGCTCTTTTTTTCATAATGCACCATTTAATTTATTACAATTTATTTGCTGCTTGCAACTTTCACTACCATAGTTTTCTCAACTTAATTCATCAGAAATTTTACTTACTTCAGTTACTTACTTCCCTCTTCACCTTCTTCAGGTTTACTTTCTGAATTCTCATTATCTGAATTCTGATTAAATTTGTCTATCATGTACTTTTTAATTATCGGATATGCATAGAAGTTGGTTATAAGCCCTATAAGGCTGTATGTGATGAATATGAGCAATATTATTCCTATAAGATAATTAAGGAACGTTACAATTGTAATTGCAAAACACAATAGAAGGATAAGGAAATTAGGTATTAGCTTAACAAATGCAAAAATAAGCGCATTCTTGTAAATTTGTTTTACTGTAAGCTTAAATGTAATAAGCATGGGATAAATATACAAATGCATCATAAGGAAAATAATAAACGCTACAATAACCAATCCCGCCGGAAAAGACCAGAAACTGTTCTCGGCCATCTGGTGAAGGTAAAATCTTATGGATATACCTGCAACTATTACCACAATAAAATCAATCAGCGATATTATCAAGCTCTGCTTGAAATTCTTCAAAGCATGCTCTTTAAAATCCCACCAGAGAAATGCATGCTCTTCCCTTGCATAGTTTCTCATAATGAATGTAAATCCCGCCTGCGCAGGACCTACGGTTATAACAGGTATTGTTACGAAAAACACGCCCAGGGCAAATCTGACTACCAAATCTGCAACAGGGTCATTTGGGTTCTGATCAATGACAAAAATACTTGCAAACAGCATCCCTATTATTGCAGGTATGTTAAACAACATGAAAAGCAGATTTATTTTTACCAAATTCCAAAATTTACGCTGAAGTATTCCGAAAAATACAACTATTCTGGGCTTTGGCGGTGCATCCTTTGGTATCCCCGGCCCGGGTTTTGTGTAATCAAAAAATCCAAACAATCCTGCCATCAGAACATTCCTCTTTCCGCTGTAATAGTGAGCAATAACATGTTGTGTTGACGTTAATCATGTTTTTATATTATTCTACCAGTCTATGTCCGACTGTTCAATATTTTAGCACAAAAATAACTTCTTAATTTATTAAAGAGCTCAATTCTATTTTATATGTCAAACGCGGAATTTAAATTTTCATTTAACACACACTTTTTAGTTAAAAAGTATTGACACTTTCAATTTATGCTAGTATAATTAATACCGTTGACTCCACTGTTGAAGAAATGCCGGCAAATACAAGTGTTTGCGGCAGTTTCAACAGATGAAAATACTATCTGCAATGAGCTTAATAAAGTAAAGATTGTTCAATATGCGGTCGTGGCGGAACTGGCAGACGCGTACGTTTGAGGGGCGTATGGTGATACCGTATGGGTTCAAGTCCCATCGACCGCACCAGAAACTACTGATAAATCAGTAGTTTTTTTATTTTATTCGCCTGTCGTCCATTATAAATTATAATCGCCTTTGATTGAAAGCCCGGGCTTATGAAGTTTTTGATTTGTACATAAACATCCCATAACACCTCTTGTGAATATTGATAAGCACTATTCCAGCTGGTATATTTGTATCATGGAGGTGGTTTGATGATAACAAGAAGGGCTTATTTGGTTGAAAATGGGCGTTTCGAAATCAGGACAGAAAATGTTGTCCCCGAAAGCGGACAAGTTTTGGTTAAAGTAGCATCATGCGGCTTATGTAACTGGGAATTAAACCACTGGCAAGGGAAAATTGGAAAAAATCCTCAATTCATTGGGCACGAAGCTGCAGGAACAGTAGTTGAACTGGGAGAAAACGTGACTGAATTCTCCGTAGGAGACAAGGTCACAGGATTTATGGGCGGATTCTCGGAGTATGTAGCTGTTCCAGCTAAAAATATTTTTAAACTGGCTGATCATATAAATCCTGTCTATGCCTTCAGTGAGCCTTTGAAATGTGTTGTTACGGTCGTAACTTCTGCAAAGGCAAGAGCCGGAGATGTAGCTGTAGTAGTGGGATGTGGCCCAATGGGTTTATGGTGCATTCAGGCTTTGAAGTCTGATGCCCTTCAGTCATTAATTGCTGTTGACATTAACGACAACCGTTTGGCATTGGCAAGGAAATATGGTGCAACCCACTGCATCAACCCAAACAGGCAAAACGTAGCCGAAACAATTCATGATATAACCCAGTCAAGAATGGCGGATTTTGTTATTGAAGGAACAGGAAATGCCAACATATTAAACGAATGCATAAGCTATGTTAAGTATGGCAGGGGAAAAATTATTGCAATGAGCAGTTATAAACGCTTGCCTGATAAATTCGACGTGATTGCCTGCGTTGAAAAAGGGGTTGAGATTATTTTCCCCCATCCTTGCTATTCTGATAATGAAATTGAGGATTTAAGAAGGGCCGTTAATCTTATTAACAAAGGAGTATTTAAAATTGAGGAACTGGTTACGCATAAGTTTTCACTGGATGATATAAACCTGGCATTTCAAACACTGGAAAATAAACCGGCTGGGTACATTAAGGGCATAGTAATACCTTAATGACAAATAAGATATAATTTACAGTTGTAATATTTTATAAAAATCTATTTAATTTTGCAGGGGACCTGGACAATGTATAAAAGAATATTATACAAAAAGGCATATAGAATACTTGACAATTCAACTCCTTTGAATTATGATTGCGGTATTTTGTGCAATAGTAAATGCTGCAAAGGCGATAACATCAAAGGAATGATCCTCTTCCCAGGTGAAGAAATCATGCACGCAGACAAGTTAACTGGTGAGAGGTCATTTTTAACAATTGAAGAGAAGGATTTTTGCAATTCCAAGGTCCTTTTTGCCACCTGCAACGGAAAATGTGACAGGAAACTAAGGCCTCTTGCGTGCAGAATATTTCCGTTGGTTCCATATATAA
>JAMOAC010000462.1 GCA_023621975.1 Bacillota bacterium
TCCATGTATAAGTTTTTTGTAAAATGCATAACATTTTGCCTGTAAAGAAATATTATCTTCAAAATACATAAAAAATATAATCAGAAAGGGTATATTGATTTTTTACCTTTCAAGATTATAATTAATAATAATCATATATGGCCTGATAAAGCAGCCGTTTATATAATATTTTTAAGATAAAGGAGAATTCTATGAGTTATAGTGAAGATAAACTGGAACTCAAATCAACGCTTGAAATTGGAAGTAATGAGGAATTGTATAAGGTTGTTGATTTTCTCAATAAAAATTTGAAAGACAAGAAAGTGATTTTCGGGCTTTCAAAAAAGGGTGACAAAATGCAAATCTCGATTTATGAAACTTAGTTTATAAAGGAGTTAATAATAATGAATAACAGGTCTCATGATTTCATTAATATACTTCGTAAAAAGTATTCTGAATTCAGCAAGGGACAAAAATTAATTGCAAACTATATAATAAATCATTATGAAAAAGCAGCATTTATGACAGCTGCGAAGCTGGCAGAAGAAGTAGGAGTGAGCGAATCAACGGTAGTAAGGTTTGCCGCAGAACTTGGTTTTGAAGGTTATCCAAAGATGCAGAAAGTTTTACAGGAGCTGATTAAAAGCAAACTGACATCCTTGCAAAGGATTGAAGTTACATCTAACAGAATAAGCGAAGACAATATACTGAGAAGCGTTTTGCAGTCTGATATGAATAAAATAAAAATAACTCTTGAGGAAATTGATAAAGAAAGCTTTAACCGCGCTGTTCAGGAGCTCCTTTCTGCCAGGAAGATATATATTCTCGGAGTAAGAAGCTCTGCCGCCCTTGCGAGCTTCCTTGGATTCTACTTCACCCTTATATTTGATAATGTCAGGCTTGTACATACCTCTAGTGTCAGTGAAATGTTTGAACAGATTATAAATGCCGGGGAAGGCGACGTAGTAATCGGAATCAGTTTTCCCAGGTATTCCAAAAGAACGGTAAAGGCACTGCAGTTTGTCAAAAGCCAGGGGGCAACTGTAATTGCCATAACGGACAGCATGGATTCGCCTCTTTCGGCTTACGCAGACTGTTGCCTGATAGCAAGAAGCGATATGAATTCTTTTGTCGATTCCCTTGTCGCTCCCTTAAGTGTGATAAATGCGCTTATTGTAGCGGTGGGAATGAGTAAAAAGGACAGTTTGTTTAAAACTTTTGACAAGCTGGAAAAAATATGGGATGAATATCAGGTTTATGAAAAATACGACAATATAGATTATTATAAAAGATAGACTGTTAGTATTGTACTTTGGGAGTTGTGTTTTGATGAGAAAAAAAGTGGCTGTAGTGGGAGCAGGAGCTGCGGGATTGATGGCGGCAGGGAAAGCAGCTGAACGTGGACATGATGTAATTGTTTTTGAGAAAAACGACAGAGTAGGCAAAAAGCTATCCATTTCAGGCAAAGGCAGGTGCAACCTGACCAACAATACCGATATTGAAGGTTTAATCAGGAACATACCCGGAAATGGGAATTTTTTATATTCTGCCTTTTATACATTCTCAAATGAAGACATTGTACGCTTTTTTGAAGAAAACGGCCTGAAAACAAAAGTTGAAAGAGGCGGCAGGGTATTTCCACTGTCAGACAATGCGAAAGATGTTGTAGACGTACTTCATAGATATGTAATAAATAACGGCGGCCGTATCAGGCTGAATTCACCTGTTTCGGACGTAAAAACGGAAAACAACTCAGTGTGCGGAGTGGTACTAAAGGACGGAAGCATAGTAGAATTCGACTGCGTGATCCTGGCGACAGGAGGTATGTCATATCCGCGAACAGGGTCAACGGGTGATGGATACAGAATAGCCAAAAAGCTTGGACACACCGTGAAGGATGTCAAACCCTCCCTTGTACCTCTTGTTGTGGCTGAAGAATGGGTAAAAGAGCTTCAGGGGCTTTCACTGAAAAATGTTTCAATAACACTCACTAATTCCAATGGGAAAAAAATATACGATGATTTCGGAGAAATGCTTTTTACACATTTCGGCGTTTCAGGTCCTGTAATACTCAGCTGCAGCAGGCACATACTGGATTATGATTACAAGAACGTTAAGCTGCACATTGATGTCAAACCTGCGTTGAGCATGGAAAAACTGGATGCGAGAATAACCAGGGATTTTGTCAAGTATTCCAGAAAACAGTTTAAAAATTCCCTTGACGATTTGCTTCCGCAAAAACTTATACCCGTAGTGGTAAAGCTGTCAGGAATACAACCTGAAAAACCGGTTAATCAGATTACCAGGCAGGAAAGACGAAGGCTTGCGGAAGTCCTGAAAAATCTTGAACTGAACATTATCGGCTCAAGGCCTATAAGTGAAGCTATAATAACGGCGGGTGGGGTATCCACCGATGAAATTAATCCGTCTACAATGGAGTCAAAGCTCATTAAGGGACTTTTTTTTGCGGGAGAGTTAATAGACGTAGACGGCTATACCGGAGGCTTTAACCTTACGATAGCCTTTTCAACGGGTTATCTTGCAGGCTTGAGCTGTTAATAATAATGTATAAATAATCTACACACAATATACTTTGAAAATTCTGTATTGCTCCTGGCAGTAAGGATGGAAATTAGGAGTATTATTAACAAATTCCGAGCATATTAATTGTATTGAATGAGGGAAAAATAAACCTTGCGTGATTAATATCAGTTACATCTGGCTAATTATGATGTTCGGAGTGATAAATATTGAAAGTATTGATATGCAGAATAAATACCAGAAAGAGAACCCAAAGGCGGAATAAAAAGTTGGATATAGAGAAATTATTATTGGTTTCGCTGCTGGTAACGTTTATTATTCTTATAGTGGTTCAGGGAGCATTGCTGGACCCTGCTGTGAGGACTTTCCTGTCAATAGATGAGCAGCTTGAAGGGACACCGCTTGCCGATGAGGAGTTTCTGTACAGTGAAGGAATATTGTATCTGGAGGTTACTGACGCACGGGAACATCATAATTTAAAGGTGCTTGTTAACGGAGACGAAGTAGCAAGGTTTGACAGGGCAAGGCTGCAAGTTACAGTGAGAAACGGCGACGTTGTTGAGATAGACGGAAGTGATGTATATGAAACGGTAGAGGTGGCAGTGGCATCGGGAAGTGAGAATGTAAGCCCGGAATGCCTTAATGCCAGGGTTACCGTATCATCCGACGTTAAAAAGCTTGTTAGGGTGAAGCTAAATTAAACCAACCGGCTTAAGTTAATTATAATATTGTTTTAAAAGCTAACTTTTTATATAATATTATAATAGTTAATAACATTAACTGCCATTGTGACTTTTCTTTCATGGCAGTTAATATTTATGAAAAAATAAAAAGTGTGGAGAAACGGATATAAATGGATAGCAATAAACAGTATGGAAGCAGGGATATTGCAAGTGCAGCAATAAAAATGGCCCTGACGACGGACAGGCTTGAAGAAAAGCAGCTTCAGGCGCATTATGCCAAGCTGGGCATTTTTACTGCGGCTGCAGATTTTGGCGGGGAGTTTATAACCTCCGTAATGAAAATTATAGAACGTGCAGTCGTATCTTCAAAGCGGGAAGGGGTTATAAGCGACAGCCATGCAGAGGAAGGTGCAGTTGCAGGTGCTGCCAGGGAAGCAATTTCTCAAATAATGCCCAAGGCAGTAGGCCTGAATGTTGGAGGAAAGATTGGCATTGCAAGGTATAAAGACCACGTCAGTGTTGCCATCTTCTTTGGTATTGGTTTGTTGCACTTGAATGAAGTATCAATAGGATTAGGCCATCGGGTAGTATAAAGATGCCGGTAATGGCCGGGGAGGTCTCAATGTTTGTACGTGCTGTAAGAGGTGCCATTACAGTTGAGAACAATGATGCTGAAGAAATACTGAATGCCACGGAAGAATTGCTA
>JAMOAC010000328.1 GCA_023621975.1 Bacillota bacterium
TGTTTTTTGGTGCCGCTTCCGGCCAAGGGAAAAGTGAAACATACTGGGATTATGTATCATGGAATCTTGACCAGACACCACCGGAGCAAAAACCTAAAATCACAGGTGTAAGTCCGGCGGTAGAAGGGGGAGCCGTATATATTACATTTGAACCAATACGTATGGCAAAGAGCTATACTATAATGTACGGGACTTCAAGCGGTAATTACTCACAAAGTGTTACAGGTGTACGGGACCGCATTTGTAAAATTTCCGGATTGACTAACGGAATAACATATTATTTCGCAGTTAAAGGTATAAATGGAAGTACGGAATCATCCTTATCCGATGAAGTTAGCTGTGTACCGGATAATCGGGTAGATATACTGTCTCTTGGTGATGTAACTATGTTCTTCCCTCAAAACGGACGTGATAATGTATATACAAGCTATAAAACAAATTGGGTGACATGGGCAACTCCACAGAAACTTGACAAAACAGACGGAAAGAGAAGTTTCACCATGCAATTGTGGAACAGCGATTATACTGAAAATGCCGAATGGAGGGCATATATAAACGATCAATATGCAACAGCTGAGGCAAACAATGTGAAATTTCACAGAGTAATAAACATGAATTTATGGGATGATTATTTTAAAGGCGGTCCGGGAGCAAACGGAGTGCCCTTTGACTATAATTGGAGTGATGCATATTCAAATAATGCAATGGATTTTAATAACCCGATAGCCATAAACTTTTTCAGGAAGCTTGTTGAGTATTACTGTTCTTTTGATGTAAAGCCTGAAGGAATACATTATGATGATTGTTACTTCAAAAGTGACGGTTATACACTTGGATCCATCAACAAGTTTAATTATTACCTGAATTCCCACTTGAATAATGAGGAGCTTGCTGCTGCCGGAATTAACGATGTATTTAAATTTAATATCATGAACGGTTCCCCAAATCAGACAATTTCAAACCTGTGGGAACAATTCAAGGCTGAGTCGGCAGACAAGTTGATTATTGACACAACCTGCCATATGAGAAACTTGCTGGGTAAATGGGTGCCGAGTTCTGTGACACCGTATTTTCTCGGCTATAATGAGAGTAGGATAATGAGAGTTGCGGATTATGCGTCACAGGACGATAATACGGGCATTTCAAATACTGTTTCAAGTGGGTTAATGAGTGAATCATTGTTTAATAACAAAACAAGCATAATTCAATGGCAGAATGTTTGCGGCTCAAGTGACAGCACATTTATGAAAAATAATCCTCTTGAAAAGACAGCTTATAAGATGCATGTCGCTGCACACTATGCAAGGGGTGATTTTATGGTTGCTCCTCACGACCAATTTGGAGGGACAGGAAGCACATGGGACCCTGATCCACTGGATTATAAAGATATTTTTGAATTTATTGCAGATAACAGGGTTCTGTTTGATAATTATAAAATAAGAGATGACGCAAATGTATCGTTAAGTGGTGTTTCCAATGTAAAAGCTATTGCCCGAAAAAATCATCAAAATAGCAATTCACTAATTATTCACATTGTTAATCGATCCTATGATTCTAATATACATGAAGCAGTTGAAAAAAATAACTTTAAATTAATACTTAACAGTAACCTGATACCGGCAGAAAAGTCTATTACCAGTGCCATATTATACAGATATGACGGAACTTCTAACGTACCACTGACAGCAATACAGAATGGCTCAAATTGGGAAATCATAATTCCGTCATTGAAAGTATGGGATATAGTAAAAGTTACTGCAGAGTAATTCTTTTAAAGCAATTAAAAAATATTTCAGGCAGAGCAAAAGGAAATGGCTTCTTGACCCATTTCCTTTTGCTCTGCCTGATCATTACTTTTTCAATATCCTGTTAATTCCTGCTGTCAGAGTTTTAATAAAGTTTAACTTGTGCCTGGTAAATCAGAATGATAAAACTCAATAGAATTCTAAACTTATCATAGAGTCACCGTCTGTTTAATAAGTCAGGACGTTAATATAATTATAATAAAATTTATACCCGAATGGACTGCAAAAGAGTAGGGCACAGTTCGCCAATTATTATTTGGTGCATTATACATGAAAAAGAGATGGATTGAGTTTTCCAAATATGCCCCCTAATGGGCTTGCTGGCAATAGTATTGAACCCGGACTTAAGCAAGCCCAATATTTATGGAATATAAACCTAATTATCTGTTCTGGCGGAGGACTAAAGAATGAATTCAAAAGAACGTTTTAATGCAGTATGCAATTTTATTAAGCCTGACAGGCCTCCTGTTGATTATCTTGCACATCATAACATCGATAAGAAACTGAAAGAATATCTGGGTGTTCAAAGCGAAGAAGAACTGCTTGACATGTTAGGGTGCGATTTTTATTACCTGCCTGGCAGAGATATTTCACAGAATGAAGGATTTATGAGATTTTATAAAGGCAAGAAACTGTATGTTACTGATAAGGAACGTGTCTGTCCTCTCGGAATAAGGTGGCGTAGAGGTGCGTATGACAGTAAATTTTCTGTGGATGAGGCTATTGCCGGTCCATTGCAGAATGCAGAAAGTGAAAAGGATGTATTAAAACATGATTGGCCTAAATCCTCTGATTTTGATTTTTCACCGCTAATCCAGGAATGTGAGGCTCACAGCAATAAAGTTATAATCGGGGGACTGTGGACAGGCATCATGGGCGACAGCTATAGAATGCACGGATTCCAGAACTTCCTGATGAATATAGTTTTAAAGCCTGAAATGATAAGAACTCTTATCAATAGAATAGCTGATATGTACCTTGAGCTTAATGATTCAGTATTTTCGCTGTTAAAAGGCAAGCTGGATGTTTGGTTCTTCGGTAATGATTTTGGAAGCCAGAATGGATTGCTGCTAAATCCCGAAATGTGGTATGAATTTTTCTTTGATAACATCAAAAAGCTGACAGACCTGGCACACAGCTATGGGCTTAAAGTAATGATGCACTCCTGTGGGGCAATCTCAGAAATAATTCCTTACTTGATAGATGCCGGAGTGGATATCCTTGATCCGATACAGATAACAGCCAGAGGCATGGAACCTGAGGTGCTTGGACAAAAATTCGGAGGTAGAATTGTTTTTCATGGAGGCATAGACACACAGCAAGTTTTGCCCAACTCTGAACCGGAAAAAGTTAGAGAGCATGTTATGCATGTTGTGGAGACCCTTGGCTGCAAAGGTGGCTATATATTTGCACCCAGTCAAATTCTGGGAGAAGATATACCTGTTGAAAACATAATAGCTATGTATGAAGCTGTGGGTAATGGCATTAGTACAATTCATCCGGCATAATTGGGTTTGGAGGTTGAGAAATGAAAAAGGATGTACTTGCTCTGGCTGAGCTTCGAATAAGCGAAAAGAGGCCATCAAAGGAAACGCTTAATCATCCTGGCTTAATTTACCTGGCATCGGGAATAGATCCTTTCTATAATACACATGAGGCTTATTTAACGGCTTACAAGAACCTGGGAATAGACCTGATAAACCGTATACCGGAGGAAAATGCTCCGACTCCGTTAAGACCGGGAGAAAGCGTTGATGCCGGCAACGGATATAAGAGAAGTTATCTTGGACTATATGATACATATTGCAGAACAGAATATCCTTTTAAAGATGTTGATGAATTTATTGAAGCTGAGGATATAGATCTTGATTATAATAAACTTATAACACCGGTACCTCATTCCCTCGATAAATACGATATTCAGAGGAAAATGCAATTGGCTGGCGATATAGGCTTATACTACTATATGTATTATACCACGCTGTTTATGTGGGGTGTGGAATATCTGGGCTGGGAAGTATTTATGATGGCTGCTGTCATGGACCCTGCCGGTTTCAAAGAAAAATTCCTGGACAGGGCGTTTATTAAGTCTCTTGAGGCCATCACGATTCTTTCCGAAATTGATTCACCATTTGTATTTGTGCATGATGATCTGGCAGATGCTAACGGACCGATTTTCTCACCTGAGTGGTATGAAGAATATATTTTTCCAAGATATGTTGAACTGTGGGAACCTGCAAAAAAAGCCGGAAAGAAAATTATATTCACGGCTGACGGTAATATGACTCAATTTCTTAAGCCGTTAAAGCAGACGGGAGTAGACGGAGTAATGCTGGAAAACCCGGCTACCGATTTTGATAAAATATTGGAGTATTTTGGAGACGGAATTGTAATCGGAGGTATTGAAACAGCGAAGCTGACCTTTGGCACGTCTGAAGAAATTAGAAAACATGTACACGAGGTTTATGAAAAAGTCAAAGGAATTCCGGGATTTGTGATGTCGACCCCGGGCGGTATTCATGGGAATATACCCCTGGAAAACCTTGAAGCGTACTTTGATGCCAGAGTGGAACTGGGCTTCACACCTGAAAACTGGAGAAACGGGAATTTGAAAAAGTAAGGAGTAATTTTATGGATAACAATAAGAAGACAATCTGCAATCCGGTGAGAAAAGCTCTGCTTGAAAGAAAAATTACCATCGGAACATGGATGCAGATAGGACATCCTGCTGTTGCAGAGGTTCTCGCTAATGCAGGATTTGAATGGATTGCTGCTGACTGTGAGCATACAGATATTGATATGGCCATTTTTGCAAACATAGCGAGGGGAATGCATGGCAGGGGTGCAGTCCCTTTGGCGAGGGTAAGGGAGAATGATATCCTTGCAATAAGGCAGGTTCTTGATGCCGGAGCACAGGGAGTTATTGTTCCGCTGGTCAATACCGCTGAAGATGCAAAAAAGGCTGTTGCCGCAGCAAAATATCCTCCGGAAGGAATCCGCGGATTTGCCTTCTGCCGTGCAAACAACTGGGGAGTTGATTTTGACAGCTATGCTGCGACAGCAAATGACAATGTATGTGTTGTGGTAATGATAGAGTCAAAACAGGCAGTTGAAAATATTGATGAAATTCTGGAAGTTGAAGGTGTTGACGGTGTATTTATAGGTCCATATGACATGAGTGGCTCTTACGGTATAACAGGACGAACGTCTCACCCTATTATCAGAGATGCATGTAAAGCTGTAGCAGAGGCATGTAAAAGACATAATAAATCAGCGGGGCTTCACATTGTGATACCGACGGATGAGTCAATTAAAAGAGCTGTGGAAGACGAGTTTACATTTATAGCGCTGGGTATTGACGGCGTGTTTATTGACAGGTCTGCCAGAATTGCTTTACAGGCTGTAAAAGAATCATTAAAGCAACTATAAACCATTCGAAAAAACACAAAGTAAATTATAAGAGCATCATCCATATTTAAAAATACTAAGTTAATCACTTCTTAATGAAACAGCAAAAACAGTTCTAAAAGGAGTGTATTGTTGTATGGATAGCTTAAATATAAAAGCAAAAGAATCATGTAAATATGATTGTATATCGCTTGGAGAAATAATGCTAAGGTTTGATCCGGGTGAAGGTAGAATAAGAACTGCCAGGGAATTCCGCGTATGGGAAGGCGGAGGCGAGTATAATGTAGCCCGTGGTTTGCGAAAGTGCTTTGGATTGCGTACAGCTGTGGTAACTGCTTTGGCAGATAATGAAATTGGCAGGCTTATTGAGGATTTTATCATGCAGGGCGGAGTTGATACTTCGCTTATAAAATGGGTTCCATATGACGGAATAGGCAGGACTGTGCGCAACGGACTCAATTTCACCGAGAGGGGTTTTGGTATCAGGGGAGCGTTGGGAGTTTCCGACAGGGCAAACACCGCAGCATCTCAGCTTAAGAAGGGTGATATTGATTGGGAATATATATTTGGACATCTGGGCACGAGGTGGTTTCATACAGGCGGAATTTTTGCCGCATTGTCTGAGACAACGCCGGAAGTAGTACTTGAAGCGGTACAAATCGCCAAGAAATACGGCACTATAGTATCCTATGACTTGAACTATAGGCCGTCACTCTGGAATTTTAACGGCGGGATAAAAAAAGCACAGGAAATTAACAGGGAACTGGCAAGGTATGTTGATGTAATGATAGGCAATGAAGAGGATTTTACAGCCTGTCTTGGCTATGAGGTTCCCGGTAACGATGAAAACCTGAAAAAACTTGACATTGAAGGTTATAAGTATATGATTCAAAGAGTAACCGGGGATTACCCCAACTTTAAAGTGATTGCAACTACATTGAGGACGGTGAAGACAGCAACGGTCAACGACTGGGGTGCGATTTGCTGGGCTGACGGAAAATTTTATGAAGCACCAATGAGAAAAGACCTGGAGATATTTGACAGAGTCGGGGGCGGTGACAGTTTTGCATCAGGTCTTATATATGGTTTGATAACTACAGGAGATCCACAGATGGCTGTCAATTACGGTGCAGCACATGGGGCTCTGGCAATGACTACACCGGGGGATACATCCATGGCAAGCCTGAGGGAAGTAGAATCCCTGGTGAAAGGCGGAAATGCCAGGGTTATACGATAAATTAAGATGACTTAGTTATATAATAGATTGAAGCGTCAGAACCATGCGAAGGAATGGAATGTGCGAGGAGGTTAACAATCAATGGAAAAAGCAGACATAGGATTAATCGGACTTGCAGTAATGGGTGAGAACTTAGTTATGAATATGGCCGGCAAAGGTTTTACTGTTGCAGTGTTCAATAGAAGTACCGAAAAGGTAACCCATTTTATTGAAGGCAGGGCAAAGGGAAAAAACATAGTAGGAACATATTCAATAGAGGAACTTGTCAGTAAAATTCAAAGGCCCCGCAAGATAATGCTTATGGTTAAGGCGGGTAATCCTGTTGACAGTTTGATTGATGAGCTTATTCCTTTTCTGGATAAAGGTGACATAATAATTGACGGCGGTAACTCACATTACCTGGATACAATTCGTCGTACAAAATATGTTGAAAGCAAAGGCCTGTTATATGTAGGCACAGGCGTGTCCGGCGGTGAGGCTGGGGCACTTAAAGGCCCAAGCATAATGCCCGGCGGTTCGGCTGAGGCGTGGCGTTATATAAAACCTATATTTCAAACTATTGCTGCAAAGGTGGAAGATGGGAGCCCTTGCTGTGAATGGATAGGAGAAGATGGAGCCGGCCATTTTGTTAAAATGGTGCACAATGGGATAGAATACGGAGACATGCAAATTATATGCGAAGTGTACCACATCATGAAGCTGCTGCTTGGAATGACACCTGATGAAATGCACGAAGTATTCAGAGAGTGGAACAAAACAGAGCTTAACAGTTATCTGATTGGAATTACCCGTGATATACTTGCCTTTAAGGATGAAGACGGAAAGACTATGATAAATAAGATACTTGATACTGCCGGCCAAAAGGGTACAGGTAAATGGACTGTAATATCTGCACTTGATGAAGGTGTTCCCTTAACATTGATAAGCGAGGCAGTTCAGGCCCGCTTTCTTTCAGCTATGAAAGAAGAACGTGTCAGTGCATCAAAAGTGCTCTCCGGTCCAATTCCAAAATTTGAGGGAGATAGAAACGCTTTTATCGAAGATTTAAGAAAAGCACTTTATGCTTCAAAGATTATTTCTTATGCTCAAGGATTTGCGCTTATGCATTCTGCTTCTAAAACTTATGGATGGAACCTGAACTATGGCAAGATTGCATTGATATGGCGTGGAGGATGTATAATACGGTCAGCTTTTCTTGAAAGGATTAAGGAAGCATTTGATAGAAATTCTGAACTTACAAACCTGCTCTTTGACCCATTCTTCAGGAATGAGCTTGACAGAGCCCAACAAAGCTGGAGGAAAGTTACGGCATTGGCACTAACAAACGGAATACCTGTACCTGCACTTTCTTCTGCCCTTTGCTATTATGACGGTTATAGATGTGAGAATTTGCCGGCAAACTTACTGCAAGCCCAACGTGATTACTTTGGCGCACACACGTATGAACGTGTCGACAGGCCAAGGGGAGAATTCTTCCATACAAACTGGACAGGTGAAGGCGGAGATACTGTAGCTTCTACATATAATGCATGACGAGGGGCTCTTGAGTTGATTTGCAATTTGTAATTTTCATCAGGATTTTCAATACATAAATTCATATTGCGATGATTAGAGGAGGTTAGCCAAAGTGAACAATATATTGACAACAACATCAAGCTTTAGTATAAATGATTTTCCGACTGGATTGAATGTAATTCATAATCCATATAAAAGAAAACTTACTGAAGATGAAATAAAAGGCTTGATAGCCAAATACCAGCCGGTGGGAATCATAGCAGGTGTGGAGCCTCTGACAAGGGAAGTCTTGATGACGGCAAAAAAGCTTAAGGTTATATCCAGATGTGGAATAGGTGTAGATTCTGTTGACTTAAAGGCTGCCGAGGAATTAGGTATAAAGGTAACCATAACACCTGAAGCGCCTATGATATCAGTTGCTGAACTTACCATTGGGTTAATTTTATCCCTCATAAGAAAAATAAATGTACTTGATGCAGGAATAAGAAAAGGAGAGTGGAAAGGACCTAAAGGCAATCTTTTATCGGGCAAAACAGTAGGAATTATCGGCTGTGGGCGAATTGGAACTTATGTATCAAGGCTCTTGAAAGCTTTTGGGTGTAATGTCATAGGTTATGATAACCATGTAAGGGAACATGAAGTATGCAGGATAGTTGGATTTGAGGAGTTATTGAAAGAATCGGATATTATTACTTTGCACATACCCTATACTGAAGAAAATAAGAACATTATTGGGGCAGAACAGTTGAAGAAGATGAAACCTTCATGTTTACTAATTAACGCGGCAAGAGGCGGGCTGATTGATGAAGATGCCCTCTATGAGGCACTAAAGAATGGTGAGATAGCAGGCGCCGCTCTGGACTGCTTTGCTGAGGAGCCTTATAAAGGACCGTTAACAAAACTTGAAAATACGGTTTTAACTCCACATATGGGTTCCAGTGCAATTGAAGCAAGAATTATGATGGAAAAGCAGGCTTTGGATAACCTTGTACAAGGACTTAAGGAATTTGGGATAATTTAATCCAAATGTGAATTAAAGGCGTATGAAAAATTTTTTTATTCAGCATTATGGCATATAGTTTTAGCAAGATTCTATTCAAGAATTTGTAAGAAAACAATATGATTAATATAATACAGGCCTGTATATTTCGTTGAAAAGCGGATTTCAGGGGGTGCCGGAATGAAATACATTACCATCTTCCATGCCAATTTAAACTATGCCTATCTTACGCCTGACAAGTACGAATTTGTAATACGAAAAAGTTATGAGCTTATTTTCGACACCATGCGTGAGGATTTCCCTGACACAAAGTATGTATTTGAAGCATCAGGCTATACCATTGAACAAATTGCAAAACTTGCACCTGATGTACTGGAAAAACTGAAGGCGGCAATTGAATCGGGACAGTGTGAATTCATGGGTTCTCCCTATGCTCATCCCATGCTTCCCAATTTTCCCAAGGAAGATGGAATATGGTCTATCAGGTTTTCCAATGAAGTTTACCAAAAATACCTCGGTATACAGCCAAGGAGCTTCTGGAATCCTGAATGCGGATGGAGGAGCTACGTTCCCGAACAGGTTTATGAAACTGGCTACAAAAATCTTTTAGGCGATTTTGAGGCATACAGCCGTTCCCTGGGAGTGAACGGCAAACCGCAAAGACCGGAGATTTACGAACTGGAATACAGCAAAGAACCTGCTTTTTATAACTTTGGATTCAAATATGACTTGCCGGGAAATGAAAGAGCTATTCATTTTCCCTTCAAGCATATAGCAGGCATGCCTGAAGGGAGCCTCCGCATGTTCCTGCGCACGGACCGCGTAGCCCAGTTCGGAGTGAGGTTCTTCATGGGAATGGAAGGGTATACATTTAAAAAGTACATGGATCTTATAAGGAAGTATTCGGAGCAGTTACCCGGAGAGCCTGAAGGAGCCCTTATCATATTTGCAGATGATGCAGAATATATAGGTACAAACGGCTGGTTCAGGCTGAAGTACCAGAACAAGCCCGACAATGTTTTTGAAGAAACTCCGAAATCTAAAGAAAATCTGATAAAGCTGATTTCAGAGGTAAAAAAGCTGGGAGAGTTTGTTACTTTTGACTATGCCTGCAATGAGATTCCAGCGCTGCCCGACACAATAAATTTTGATGACGATACGGCCTGGCACGGCGCGAAGGCATCCACGTGGGCAAATACTCCAATGGCAAGGCTGTTGCGACCATGGCAGGATCTTGTGAGGGAGAAGCTCAGGAGATTAGCTCCTGAAATGGATTATGAAACGTTAAAAAAGGCTTGGTATCACCTTACAAATTCATACAACTCGGACGGCCAGTGGCCTCCAACGCTGCCTGATGCACCACATATAATCCATCCGTTTAATTATAGCTATTGTTTTGAAAACCTGTTAAAGGCGGAGCTGCTTGTTGGGGGAGTTGACAGGTCAAGGCTCAGTGTTAATCCGATTTATACCATGAAGGAGATACTGAGCATTCAGCAGGATCTTGTGGAATCAAAGGCAGAGGAGATACTTTCAAACGGGAGTGAAAAGGAGAAAGCGGACGCAAGGCTGGCAAAGGAACTTGTGAAAAAATCCCGCGATTTAAGCTCAATTATAGGTTCAGGGGTAAATATCCTGTATTCCGATGAATACAGAATAAGAGCTGAATTTCTTGTAGAGGCAAGGCGTCTTGTGGGTGGAGTGGAACTGGAAAAGATATAAACATTTCATATGCATGGCTCAATGTTGACACCTTCATTTTGAAGTTATAAACTTTCAGATGAAGGTGTTTTTTTATTTTTAAGTTGTGAGATTTTTGCCGCGCATTTTTAAATTGTGAAATTTTAGCCGCGCAAGGTGAGCGAAAGGGAGCTTGAGGTAAGTAGGGGGTTAATTATGGTTAAATTCCGGAAACTGTATCCGCACATCATTATCAGCATGGTTATTGCATTTTCGCTTATTACTGTCTTCCCGAATCGAATTTTCGGACAGGTGAGCCCTATTACCGAGATACAGGAAAAACTGGAAGGAATTTCTGAAGAAGAAAGAAAAATTCTTTCACATCTGTTTATCCTTTTGCAGGAAATTGAAGAGATGGACAGGCAGAGAGCTGAAATTGCGCGGGAAATAGAAACATTGCAGAAGGAAATTGACAACCTGGAGATGGCAATTGAAAAGCAGGAGAATGACTATAACAACCAGCTTAAGATTTTGGAACTTGTTCTGGTAAGTTACCAGAAAAGAGGGCCGGCCTCCTACCTGGAAACACTGCTCAGGGCAAAGGATCTCACTACTTTTATCAGGAGTTTTAATACCGTAAGGGATCTTACCCGTAATGTGGGAGAACTTTTGGATGATATTGAAGAAAGCAAAAAGGAGCTGACAGCCCAAAAAGAAGTCCTTGAAGACAAAGCGGCACTTCTGGAAAAACGTAATGCAGATCTGCAGGCTGCCCTTGAGAGAAAACAGCAGATAAGGCAAGAGCAGGAAGCCTATCTTGCTTCATTGAGAGAAGGAAGGGAATACTATGAGGAACAGCTGAGTAACCTGCAGAAAATGTGGGACGACATTAAGGTAATGTTTTCGCAAATCATGGATGAATTCAACAGAATCATGAATGAAGTGGGAATACCTTTAGAAGCCCTCAATATAAAAATTGCTTTTCCGGCTGTCAAGGGAACAATTTATGAAGAAACAATAAATGATTTAATTAAGGAACATTCCAGGCTTCCGGAAATGACTTTCCGCTTCCGGACCGGAAAAGTGGAACTGGAGGTGCCCGAAAAGCATCTAAAACTTTCAGGGACATTTTCCATAGAAGGTAAAGCAGCTATTAAGTTTGTAGTAGAGGAAGGCAGTTTCTATGATATGCCGCTGGAGTCCACATCTATTGAAGAACTGTTCAGGAATGGATATTTGCTGATTGATTTCAGCGGATATGTAGATAACGTAACTTTGGAATCAATAGAAATTAAGGAAGGATGTATGGAGTTTAAAATAAATCCTTTTTTCTAGGCAGTACCAGATAACGGCACGAGGGGGATAAAGATGATTGAGGCAAGAGAAGTTTCATTAAGATATGGTGATGGAACGCTGGCTTTAAAAGATATCGACCTGGAAGTAAAGCCGGGTGAATTAGTGTATGTTACGGGACCCAGCGGCTCGGGAAAAACCAGCCTGTTAAAACTGATAATGGGAATAGAATATCCTACTTCAGGTTCTTTAAAAGTACTTGGCCAGTCTATGACAAAGGATAATCAGGCAAATATAAGAAAGATGAGAAGACTGATCGGTCCCGTTTTTCAAGAGTTCAAGCTTATAAAGGGCAGAACGGCATTGGAAAATGTTGTTATGGGCATGAGGTTTCTGGGCATCCCTCCCAGGCAGATGAAGGAACGCGCCAGAAATGCCCTTGTCAGAGTGGGCCTGGAACACAAGATTTTTTCAAGAATCGAAAACCTGTCCTGGGGAGAAGCCCAAAGGGTAGCGATTGCACGGGCGGTGGCGAGGAAGCCATTGTTAATATTGGCGGATGAGCCCACGGGTAATCTTGACCATGACAATGCATTAAACATCCTGGATCTTCTGACTTCCTTTAAGGACAACAATACAGCGGTTATCATCACAACCCATGCCACCCACTTGATTGAAAATCGAAGTGACGCTACTTTTATCCACATACATGAAGGGAGCTTGTCGGTAAAAAGGAGGGCAGTGTGCGGTGAAAACTGTTATATATAATCTGGGATACTTTTTTAAAGAAGCAAAGAAAATTATCCTGTTGAATTTGCTCTCCAACATCTTTTCCATCCTGGGCACGGGCCTTATTTTATTCATATTCGCAATGGTTGTCTGCGGTTGGAGCATTGGCAACCGATTGGTTGAAATGCTTCAAAGGGAAGCTGAGATCAGTGCATATTTTAGCGATGATACTGACAAACAGAAAGCTTTGGAACTGGTTGAAACCATAAAAGAAATTGAGGGGGTATCCGATGCCGCATTGATTGACGAAACAGAGGCTTACAACCGGATGGAGGATATACTGGGTGATGAAGCACACATTCTAAGCCTTTTTGAAGAAAATCCTTTTAAAGCATATATAGAGATAAGAATACATCTGGACGAGGTGGATACCATCCTGGAAAAAGTGAAAAATCTTGAGGGCATAGAATATGTAAGGGATAACAGGGAGGTATTGGACAGTATTCAAGGCATTACGGAAAGCCTGAAATATTTAGGGTATTTGATTTTTGTGGCAGTTAGCATTACCACGCTGGTTATTGTGTCTCACATGATACGGCAGGGTATATACAATAACAGGGAACAAATTAACACCCTGCGCCTACTTGGGGCCCCGAACGGTTTTATAGGCTTTCCATTTGTACTGGTAGGGCTGCTGCTGACGCTGGGAGGTGGTATACTGTCAGCCGTCCTGATTGTGGCTTTGATAAACGCGGGATATGGGCAGATGAGCGGTACGCTGCCGTTTATTCCGTTACCGCCAAGGAATGAGCTGATCTCCGATTTACTGGTTCTGATATCGGCAGCCAGCATTATACTGGGAATTGGGGGAAGCCTTTTCGGTTTGTCTTCAATAAAGAATACAGGAAACGGAAGCTGAACAAAAATACCGGCATTGATGTTTTATTGATAAGATGCTGTTTATCGGGATATAATTTGGTAAGGGTAAATAATAAAAATTTATATTGGCTTTAATTTAATGATTTACACAATAATTAATATGACATGAAAAGAGGCTGCGAATATGTTGTCACTTAACGGAATGAAGATACAAACAAAAATGAAGATATTTAAAGAAAGTGTTATAGCATTAGCTATAACATTTATATTGAGCTTTTTAATTATGACAGTTACATTTGCCTTTTCGAGTGCCACATTCAACTTTCCGCTTTTTAAGAGCTATTTCAGGGGACCACTGCTTTTGCTGATGAATTTTATACCTATTTTTTTGTTTATGGCTTTTATGTATTTAATTACTAACAGGCTGTGGGTTGCGTACCTGATTTCATGCATTTTGTTTGTCACCATGTCTATCATAAACAAGTTTAAACTAATGTACAGGGATGACCCTTTTGCCTTTATTGACGTAAAGCTGATAGGCGAATCATTGATCATGGCCCAGAGATACAGCCTGCGCCTGAGTTTCAGGGTTATCATGCTTATAATTGCTTTGCTGGCATTAGCAGTATTATTAAAGATTTTTGTCAAATATAAAATTGCATCCGTGAAGGTTAGGGTTTCATCCATTATTACTTTAATTGTTGCAAGTGTTTTAATTTTTAAAGGGTTTTATTTCGATGATGAAATATATAAAAAAGTTGGCGATAAAAGTTTAATAAACATCTGGATAAAATCAGAACAATTCCAGTCAAAAGGGTTCGTGTACCCGTTCATATACAGTATAAAAGACGCCATGGAAAAGGAGCCTGAAGGATATGACGAGCAAAAGGCTATAGAAGAACTTGCTGCGAAGGATTACCAGGACATACCGGAGAATCAGAAGGTAAATATAATATCGGTAATGCTGGAATCATACAATGATTTTTCTGAATTTGAAGGCGTGGAGCTTGGAATTGACATATATGAAAACTTTCACAAGCTGCAAAAGGAATCCATACACGGCCATTTGATAACAAATGTCTTTGCCGGTGATACGATAAACACCGAAAGGGCTTTCCTGACAGGATACTATAATCAGCCGAAGTATTTCAAGAAGACCAATTCTTTTGTCTGGTATTTTAGAGAACAAGGCTACAGGACCGAGGCAATGCACCCTATTACCGGGTCCTTTTACAACAGGCGAAACGTTAACGAATACCTTGGTTTTGACGCCTTTGACCATTATGACAATAAATACAGGTATGTGCAGGAAACATACCTGGAAGATTATTATTTCTTTGACTATATAATTGAAGGTTTTGAAAACAGCAAGAAAAATAAGCAGCCATATTTTAATTTTTCCGTAACATATCAGAATCATGGACCGTATTCCTCGGAAAAGTATACGGAAAAGCAATATTTGAAGAAAAAAAGCGGCTATGATGAAGGTATTTATAATATCATAAACAATTATTTTGCCGGAATATATAAAACAGACCAGGCCATGAAGAAACTTGTGGACTATTTCAGAAATGAAGAAGAACCTACAATAATTATCATATTCGGCGATCACAACCCATGGCTTGGGAAGGACCACGTAGGTTATGACATGATGAACATTAATCTGGATTTGTCTACCGTGGAAGGATTTGTAAATTACTTCCGGACTCCATATATCATCTGGGCAAATGACGGTGCAAAAAAAATGTTCAACAAGGATTTCGTGGGAGAAGGCAACACTGTGAGCCCGAACCTTCTCATGGCTGAGCTGTTCCAGTATCTTGGCTGGGAAGGAAACGAGTATATGCAATATATACTTGATATGAAAGAAAAATTTGACGTGAATCATAAGCTGTACTTTAAGGAAAACGGGGAGTATAAAAAAGAACTGTCGCCGGAGAATAAAGTAATATGGGACAATTTTTTGAATGTGGAGTATTACTACAGCCATAACTTTAAAGAAGGCAAATTTAGCGAAAAATAGTTTTAAGAGAGGAAAATACCAATGAAAAGAAATAGAACAACAGTTGCAGTACTGTTATTGACATTGATTGTTATAAGTACGGCTGCGATACTTGCAGGCTGCACCGGCAGAATTCATGGCAAGAGTCCTGAAAATAACGCAGAAGAAGATGGCCCCCCGGATTCCGGAGAGAATCATCAAGACGATACGCAAAAGCCTCAAACCGGGACGCAGGAACCCCAAACCGGGACGGAAGAACCTGTGGATATAGAAGGCTTGGTCGAAGAGATGACAGGTAATATGACGACAGAGGAAAAAGCAGGTCAAATGGTTGTGGTCGGTATTGACGGGTATGAAGCGGATGATGATGCGCTGGCAATGATTGAAAATTATCATGTCGGCGGCTTCATCATATTTGGCCGTAATGTGAAAGATACAGGCCAGCTTTCTGGCTTGATTAATTCATTGAAGAGAGCCAATTCAATAAACAGGGTGCCTATATTCGTATCCGTAGATGAGGAAGGGGGAAGGGTAAGCAGAATGCCCGAAGGAATTATAAAACTTCCCTCTAACAGAGAAATAGGAAATGCAAACGATGAGGCCCTTTCCTATGAGATCGGAGCAGTCATTGCCGAGGAATTAAAGTCATTTGGCTTTAATATGAATTTTGCTCCTGTACTTGATATAGACAGCAATCCCCAAAATCCCGTGATAGGTGACAGGTCATACGGCTCAAGTACGGAAATAGTGAGCAGGCTGGGCACAGAATGCATGAAAGGTATCATGGCAGGCGGTATTATTCCTGTTATCAAGCACTTTCCCGGACATGGGGATACAGCCGTTGACTCTCACGTGGGATTGCCGCTTGTTGAAAGTGACATGGACAGGCTGAGACAATTTGAACTTGTGCCGTTTGCCGAAGCTATTAATAACGGGGCTGACGCGGTTATGGTCGCCCATATACTTTTAAATAAAATCGATCCGGAGTATCCGGCTTCACTGTCAAAAATCATAATTACGGATATTTTGAGGGGAGAATTGAATTTTGACGGTGTTGTAATTACCGACGATATTACAATGGGCGCCGTTACGGAAAATTATGACATAGGCGAAGCTGCTGTCAGGGCTGTCAATGCCGGAAGTGACATTGTCCTAGTATGCCACGGAAAGGAAAACAGGATGGCGGTGCTGGACGCATTGACAAAAGCTGTCAGGAGTGGTAACATATCCGAAAAACGGCTGGATGAAAGTGTAAAAAGGATATTAAGGCTGAAGTACAAATACGGGCTTGAAGACAGCACAGTTGAATCGGTTGATATAAATGAAATAAACAAAAAAATAAACAATATTCTTAATAAGTTTTCCCTGCCGTCGGAAGAAGGTTGAGGAGGTCACAAAACAAATGATTAAAAGGTTTATTTCATACTATAAACCCCATTGGAAGCTGTTTCTTCTGGATATGTCATGCGCATTGCTGATTTCTGTCCTTGACCTGATATTTCCTATAGCAACAAGGAACGTTATAAACGAAGTAATTCCACAGGGGGATATCAGGAGGCTCTTGATTATTACGGGAGTACTGGCGGTATTATATATTGTGAGATATATAGCAAACTACATTGTGGATTATTACGGACACGTCGTGGGGACAAGAATGGAGTTTGACATGAGAAAGGAAATATTCTCCCATATTCAGTCCCTTTCTTTCAGCTTTTTTGACAATACCAAGACAGGACATATAATGTCGCGAATTGTAAATGACCTGAGAGATATCACTGAGCTGGCGCATCACGGTCCTGAAGACCTTTTTATTTCTCTCATCATGCTTGTAGGTTCTTTTGTAATTCTTCTGAATATAGAATGGAGGCTTACATTAATAATTTTTGCTTTTATTCCTGTCATGGTATGGTTTGCAATTACTAAAAGAAACAAGATGGAAAAGGCCTTCAGGGATCAGAGGGTAAAAATTGCCAAGGTGAACGCACAGCTGGAAAACAGCATATCAGGTATAAGGGTGGCCAAATCCTTTACAAATGAGGAGTATGAAATAGATAAATTTAATGTCGGTAACAGGGAATTTAAAGAAACAAGGGAAGAAGCTTTCAAGTCAATGGCCGAGTTTACTGCCGGAATACAGTTCTTTTCAAACATACTTAATCTTGCGGTAATAGGGCTGGGCGGATATTTTGTCTTTTTGAATCTGATAAAAATAGGGGATTTGTTTGCATATTTGTTATACGTTACATTTTTCCTGCAGCCAATAAGAAGGCTTACCCAATTCATCCAACAGTTCCAGGAGGGAATGACGGGATTTGAGCGGTTTGTTGAAGTGATGAATATAAAGCCTGATATCGTAGACAGTGAAAATGCCGTTGAGCTTAAAGACGTAAAAGGCAGGATAGAACTTAGAAACGTTACTTTCAGTTACGGAGATGGTGAAAAAACCGTATTAACGGGAATTAATTACACCATTGAAGCGGGAAAAACCGTGGCGATTGTGGGACCTTCAGGAGGAGGAAAGACAACTCTGTGCCATCTTATACCCAGATTTTATGAATTGGATGACGGTGAAATATTAATAGACGGCATAAACATAAAGAATATAAAATTAAAATCCCTTAGAAAAAATATCGGCCTGGTACAGCAGGACGTATTTCTCTTTACAGGGACCATAAAGGAAAATATTTTGTATGGAAATTTGGATGCTACTGACGAGGAAGTCATTGAAGCTGCCAAAAACGCAAACATACACGATTTTATCATGACATTACCTAACGGATACGATACATATATAGGGGAAAAGGGTGTAAAGCTGTCAGGTGGTCAGAAACAGAGGATATCAATTGCCAGGGTATTCCTCAAAAACCCTCCCATATTAATTCTTGATGAGGCTACGTCCTCCCTTGACAATGAGACCGAGATGGCTATTCAGGAATCCCTGGATAAGCTGGCCAGGGGAAGAACCACTCTGATTATAGCTCACAGGCTTTCCACCGTAAAAAATGCGGATGAGATAGTTGTGCTCACAAACAAAGGG
>JAMOAC010000484.1 GCA_023621975.1 Bacillota bacterium
AAAGGCAAAACGATCATCAATGGTGGGGCAAACATTGACCTTATTGACTTTAGCTGTAAAGAAGTAGAGGTAAACAAAGGGGCCAGAAATGCCAGAATCACTGCATCAGGTGACACAAAAATCAAGAGATTAAACTTGAATTGTGGTGTGCACTTAAAAGCTGACGGAATCGATGAACTAAGAATTTTAAATGATGACAAGGTAACCCTTGAAGGCAATTTTGAGAATGTCAACGTAGAAGGCAATGGCAACATAGAAGTGTTGAAAAACACTACCATCAATAATCTCCGGATAAATGAAGAATCCGATGTAGAACTAAAAGAAGGTTCCCGGGTTAAAGAGCTTACTGTAAATGCCCCAGCAAGGATCAGTGGCAAAGGCACCATTGATAGGGCAAGGATTAATTCCAACGGTGCCGTGCTGGAAACTGCACCTAAGAGTTATACCCTTGCATCAGTCGTTACTGCAGAGATAGCCGGGAAAAAGGTCAGGGCATCACGGAGCAGCAGCAAAACGGTCAGAGTTACCGGTGTCACTCTTGACAGAGAAACCGTAACGCTCAGGGTATACGAGGAAGTTACCTTAAAGGCCACTGTTATGCCCTCCAATGCCAGCAACAAAGGGGTGACATGGGCATCAGACGATAGCAGTGTGGCAACGGTTGACGGCAATGGAACCGTTAAAGCGTTGGCTGTGGGCAATACCTTTATTACAGTCACCACAAATGACGGAGGCTACACTGCATCCTGTGCCGTTTACGCGATAGAAGATTATGATGAACCTATTGCCGAGCCCGTTGAAGGCCTGGTCCTGCACCTGGATGCTTCAACTCTGAACTTGGAGGATGGAGCATCAGTTAAAACTTGGAAGGACTTGTCTGATACAGAAAATGTGGTAAGTCAGGATCAGGAGTCTAATCGGCCCAGATTCGTCAAAGATGGTTTAAACGGGAAACCGGTTGTAAGGTTCAACGGAGAAAATCAATATTTTGACCTCAGCTGGAATATGACCAACGACAGATTGACCGCCGATGAAATAACCCTTTTCATGGTTCTGAAAAGCGATAGTATGAATGAGTCACAGACGGTCATGGGCAATTACGATGAAAAAGGTGCCGTATGTGTTCACGTCAGCACGAATGAAAAGAAGTTGACCGCTACCGTTTCCAGTAGGTCCAATAGGATTAATTTCTCTGGCAGCACAGATCCTTATATCGCAACCTATAAGGTCACTAAAACAAAGCACACAGCATATGTAGACGGCATCCAGACTTCAGAAGGGAACCTCACCGAAAGCATAGACTGGGGCAAGACTACCATAGGCAGGAACGGCGGCGAAATAGGTGGCAACATTTCAGAATGGTACTGGAAAGGCGATATTGCCGAGATAAGAATATACGACCGTGCCCTGACCGATGAGCAGCGGAAAGCTGTTGAAAAAGAGCTTCAAAGAAAATGGTTCGGCATGTCGGAACCGAAACCGATATCAGCAGTTCACTTTAATCCGACTCCCAACCTCCGGGAAGGTTCTAGCAAGGTTGCAGCCGATGCCGTTGTGGGAACCCTAACTGCCAGCGATGGAATCGGTGACATCATCTACCTGTTAGCAAAGGGAGAAGGTGATACCTACAACGATTTCTTCAAGATTGAAGGCAATGAGGTTAAGGTTAAGGATGAAGCTCTAACCCAAGGCAGCTACAGCTTCAGAGTAAAAGCCGTGGACAGCAAAGCTAACCAGGTGGAAAGTGCTTTTAGCATTGTGGTATTGGAAAAACAGGAACCCATTGAAGGCTTAGTTTTCCACCTGGATGCTTCGGCATTGAATTTACAGGACGGGGAGAAAGTTGCAAGTTGGGAGGACCTGTCGGGCAAAGGAAACAGCGTAATCCAGACTGATGCAAACTCCCAGCCAGTGTTTAGTAAAACAGCTTTGAATGGACGGTCTGCCGTGCAGTTTGACGGAAGCCGTCAGTACCTTAATCTAGATTGGGCAAATGGCACCCTGACTACGGATTCCATAACCATGTTTCTCGTCTTGGAGAATGTCAACATGCGTGGCGGTACACAGGTGGTAATGGGCAATTATAATCAAAAAAATGCGATAAGCATCAGTATTAGCCAACAAAACAACCATATAGTTGCTCGAATTAGCGATTACACTAATAATTGCTCATTCACTGATGAAGCAGGCCCATATGTATTGACCTTTGATTATGACTCACAGGAGATGCGGACATTTGTCGACGGTGCTTTAACCGATTCTCATGAAACTAATGAAAGCATTTCCTGGGGTAAAACGGCTATTGGCCGTAGCGGTACGAGTTCTTCCTCTTCTTCTTCCCGTTATCCCTGGGAAGGTAAAATATCAGAAATACGCATTTACGACAGAAAACTTTCTGATGATGAACGGAAAGCCGTCGAAGAAGAGCTTCAAGAAAAATGGTTTGGAGCATCGAACAATCCGGGAGAACCGGGCAGAGCATATGTATACTACAACCCTTACGAGGATGTAGATTGGGAAACCTACGAGCAATACAAAGCTAACTTTCATACCCATACGAATCAAAGCGATGGAAGCTTTTCACCGCAAGTGGCAATTGACAGGTATTACAACGCGGGCTACAAGATACTTGCCTTAACCGACCATGATGGTTACGGGTACGATCCCGATACAACCTGGCCATGGACAAAATGGAATAGAGATCCTGATGATTTTGGAATGCTGGCTATCCAGGGCAATGAGCTTTCCAATACGGATCATATCTGCAGCCTTTTCAATGATTACGGCGGACCACGATCCGGTCAAGAAGAACTCGCACTGCAGGAGGTAAATGAACGGAATGGCCTTGCTTTCATGAATCATCCGGGGCGATACACTCGTCCCGTTGACTGGTATGCGAACCTTTACAAAAAATATTACAAAGAGCCCCTGATAGGCATGGAAGTTCACAATCAAGGGGACAGATATCCGAACGACAGACAAACGTGGGATAGGGTGAACGCCCTGGTAATGCCGGAAGTAATTGTTTTCGGATACAGCAACGATGATATGCATAACCAAAACAATCTGTTTAAAAGCTATCAGTTCATGCTCATGAAAGAATTGACCGTGGAAGACTTAAGGGAAGCCATGCTCAAAGGAGCCTTTTACTTTTGTTACGAACCTGGCGGAAGCGGCTCAGAAGACCCCCCGGTCCCGAGAATAAGCAGTATTGAAGTGACGGACAACGGAACCGATATAAAGATAACCGCTACCACTGCTAATTCAATAACCTGGAAAACCGACAAGGGGATAATAGCAAACGGCGATTTTATCGACCTGGACGATATAAACATAGACGGTGCCAAATTCGTCAGGGCAGAACTGACCAATGAAAAAGGCACAACATATACCCAGCCCTTTGTGCTTATGTATAGCTTAAATTAAATAATAACATCCAGGGCGAATATCGCTCACCCCTTCCGCCATATTCGGAGGAAGGGGTTATTTTTTTATAAGGATATAGTTTTTCTTAATAAATTTTTAAGAATTCCCATCATAATTTCTTAAAAAATCTGTGCTATGATACAGATAGATGTTTTCAAGGGATAGGGGTGATGCTGTGTACAACATTCTTGTGGCGGAAGATGAAAAGGAAATAGCCGCTGCCATAGAGGTATACCTGAAAAACCAGAATTACGGTGTTTTCAAGGCATACAATGGGGAAGAAGCCCTGGAAATATTCAAGAACAATGAAATCCATCTGGTGCTGATGGACATCATGATGCCCAAAATGGACGGCTTGGAAGCTGTAATGAAGATAAGGGAAATCAGTAACGTGCCCATTATCTTTCTCACCGCCAAGTCGGAAGATGTGGACAAAATATTGGGCCT
>JAMOAC010000241.1 GCA_023621975.1 Bacillota bacterium
GAACATGTTATTACAAAAACAATCTAATGTGGAAATTAAATATTTACCCTTTGAAGGAGAATTGCTTTTGTATATAGATAAATTTTACCTGACAGAAGTTTTATACAACCTTATACAAAATGCATTAGATTCTATTGAGGAAAATAAAAAAGGGAAGATAATTATTAGCGTATCTCGAAGTGGTAAATGGGTAACTATTTCTGTATCTGATAACGGTTCCGGAATAGAGGAAGAAAATCTAGGTAAAATCTTTAGCCCATTTTATAGTACAAAGTCTTCTGCAAAAAACTGGGGTGTAGGCCTTGCATACTGTCACGCTATAGTACACGCTCATTACGGAAATATTCGAGTATACAGTAAATTAGGAGAAGGGTCTACTTTTGAAATCATTCTTCCTTTTCCTAAATGGGCATATAAAGGTAAGGTTATTCAAGAACCGGATAATAATAAATTTTTTTCAGTTCTGAGGTTGACAAAGTAATGTATTCTAATGTATCATATAATCCTGTGAGATGGAAAGATTATAGAATATGAGCCATTAGCTCAGGTGGCAGAGCACTTGACTTTTAATCAAGGTGTCCCGCGTTCGAGTCGCGGATGGCTCACCAAAGCCTCATAACCCATGGGTTATGAGGCTTTGTTTTATTTTCAGAATTTCGAAGAGCAGTATTTGAATTTCATCAAGGCATCACTTAGTAATTAGTTGTCTGGCTTACATATCAGTTTTGTTTGGGTTCACATATCAGTTTTTTCATCACGTATGTTTTCTCAACATTTTTTTTCATCACGCATACTTTTTCATATATGGATTCGAATAGTTTTACATGTATGAATAACTTTACACGTATGGCTTTAATAGTGATTAAAAGTGTAAAAAATGCTACAGGTCACAGTTTTTATGGAACTTTATGGATTTAATTCCTGTCAAACATTATATAACATTACCATGATATATCTGGAAAAGGCAAAGAGGAGGGACACGTGGTGAGAACCTCAGGGAAGCTGTTTTTGGTTTTAATGGCTCTCGTGATTGCAACTTCTGCCGTTTTGCTGGCAGTATTTAATGCGCAGCCCACCAGGGCGAGCTCTTCTCCGGAGAAAACAGAGAAAATAGAAAGAGATAAAGCGGAAAGAGATAAAACAGAAGATGCAAGCCCGGAAGCTGATCTGCTCAAAGAAGCGGTTATACTATGCCTGTCGAGCCCCAAAGCACTTGTGAAAGATGTTGAGAAGCAGGTGGATCCTTTATGTGAAGATGTTGTGCCAGTCCAGAAAGACGGGGTTGTTTTTCTGCCTGTAAGATTTGTGGCAGACAGCCTTGGCGCCAAGGTTGACTGGGACGGCAGGACGCAAACCGCTTCTATTACAACGGGGAGCAGATCTGTATGCTTCAAATATGGAAGCGACATAATGAATGCAGGAGGGAAAAGTATAAAGCTTCCGGCTCCGGTATGGGCATCCTGCGGCAGGTTGATGGCACCTGCAAACCAGCTTGTAAAAGCATTGGGAGGATATATATGCACACATGAGGATCTTATTATCATAAGCAATAATAAAGATATTGCTGATGTAGGACTGCAGCCCCATGTACTGGATGAAGTTTCATCCCGGGTAAGGTATCTTCCGGTAGTGGGCTCTTATGAAAAGCTGAAAGAACTGGTTCTGGGTTATGAAGATATACACCTGAATTCAGAAAAGAGCATTGCCAAAAAAGCTGATTCGATTTGGGGAAAAGAAAATTTTGCAATGGAGCAGATACAAAGCACTGAAAGTGAAAGCCTGATATCCGATGAATCAAGGGCAGAAGATTATTCTTCCACTAATGTACAGGTACAGGGTATAGATGAATCGGATATAGTAAAAACCGACGGGGAATACATTTACCAGGTAAACATCAACAGAATTGTAATCATAAAGGCATATCCCGCAGATGTGATGATGGTTGCAGGAACTATTTCATTCAATGATGATAACTTCATTCCCAGTGAGTTATATTTACACGGAGATAAGCTGGTAGTTACAGGCGTCTCGACTGGCAGGGAAATTCCATATTCAAAAAAGAGATTATTTGCAGACCACGGACTTGATTATATGAATCGTGGTATGGTAAAGGCAATGATATTTGATATATCCGACAAGGCTAATATCAGGAAGATAAGGGAAATAGAACTGGACGGCAACTATGTTTCGTCGCGCAAGGCAGACTCATATCTTTATATTGTGGTAAATAAGGGTATTGATCCATATCTTGTAATGGAGAAAGAGAAAGGAATTTTACCGGCTTACAGGGACACGTTGCTTAAGGATGAGTTTGTAGATATTGGTTATGACAGAATATTTTATTTCCCGGACATGGCGGAGTGCAGCTATTTGTTAATTGCTGCACTTAATTTGGGTTCTTCCGGGGAACCTGTCAATGTTTCTGCATATCTTGGGGCCGGGCAAAACATATACGTTTCCCGGGGAAATATGTATGTAGCGCTGACCGGCTATAGTTCTCCACGGGCAATACCTGAGGCAGATGTAAAAGTTCAGGATACTGAAGGTTCTGTAAGGAAGGAAATTGTTACGATTGCGCCGCGGCGGACAGGCGGGCTCAGGACGCTAATTTACAAATTTGCCCTTAACGGTACCTCAGTAACATATGTAAGCAAGGGTGAAGTGCCGGGAACGATACTGAACCAGTTTTCAATGGATGAGTACAAAGAAAATTTCCGTATTGCTACTACTGTAGACGGAGTATGGAAAGATGAAGGCTTTACAACCAGCAATAACCTGTATGTGCTGGATAAACACCTTAAAACAGTGGGGAAAATCGAGGATATAGCACCCGGTGAGAGAATATATTCAGTAAGGTTCATGGGCAAAAGGGCATACCTGGTAACGTTCAGAGAGGTTGATCCATTGTTTGTCATTGATCTTGGGGAGCCTTCCAATCCGAGAATACTTGGAGCGTTAAAAATACCGGGTTACAGTGACTACCTGCATCCTTATGATGACAATCACATAATCGGCTTTGGAAAGGATACTGAAGAATGGAAAGGAGGAGCCTATTATTTAGGCTTAAAAATAGCCCTCTTTGATGTCAGCGATGTAAGTAATCCCAAACAGAAGTTTGTAGAAATAATAGGGGACAGAGGTACGGATTCTGAATTGCTTAGAAACCATAGGGCGTTGCTGTTTTCAAAAGATAAAAACTTAATGGCATTTCCTGTCACTCTGGTGGAAACGGAAGACGAGAGAAAAAGGGAACTCGATTCAGGCAGGTTTACATTCCAGGGAGCATATATATACAGCATAGATCTTGCCGAAGGGTTTAAACTGAAAGGAAGAATCAGCCATCTTTCTGACGAAGAATATCTGAAGGCAGGAGACAGGGGATTCAATACAAATAAGAGCGTTGAAAGGATATTGTATATAGATGATACCCTGTACACTCTGTCAAAAGAACTTATCAAAGCACATGATTTGGACAGCATGAAAGAAATTAATTCGCTGGAGCTTACAGATTAACTGGTCTGTTGCAATTTCAGTAAATGAATCCAGCAAGGCCTCCTGTAAGGCCGCAGCAGAATCACAAATGAAGGTAGGATCAATGGTAGTTAATGAATATGATAAGTTAATGCATTCAAAATAATATGCCAGGAAATGTTATGTTCCTGGCTTTTTCTCTCTCCACTGCTATTCTAAAGGTGTTTTACCGATCTTAAAGCTGCGGCGGGTTTGGCTTCAAACTTATTAATTAGTGTCGTGCAGTAAATTGTAAATGTTTATGCAACTATCCCTAATTTGGTAATTACAGTATCGACAGTTACCCCTTTTACTGCACAAGTATATGCAAACTTGGCAATTGAAA
>JAMOAC010000373.1 GCA_023621975.1 Bacillota bacterium
TGGATATCACAACTTCTCAAATCGATAAGGGATGCTTAAATAAAGGATGCTTAAAAAAGATAGATACAGGGGGAATACTTTTTTCAAAAACCCAGAGTATCTTGACGCTATCCTTTTGTTTTTTGTTCTTGCATTACCGGTATATTCATGGTAGAATATTTACCGTTGAATCGCATAGAAGGAGGTGATAGCCTTGGCAGCCATCAAATCATCTATTAAAAGAGCAAGAACTATAAAAGCCAGGACTCTTAGAAATAAAGTGATAAAATCCAATATGAGAACCATGATAAAGAAACTTGAAAACTCTTTGGCGAGTGGCAATATAGAAGAAGCGAAAAATCTGTATCCGCTGGTTGTGAAAAGAATTGACATGGCAGCTTCCAAGGGAACCATTCACAAAAATGCCGCCAATCGTAAGAAATCAAGATTAGCCATTCGTTTGAATAAAGCTATATCCTCACAACAATAACAATAAAAATAGTAAAAGCTTCCGTATTGTGGGAAGCTTTTTGATTTTTGTTAACATTTGCACATTTTTATTATAAGCATTTCAACTCCTATACGTGGTTGTACCCTTCCGCTCTTTATACCATAGTCGGTCTTGAGGCACTCATCCATTGCTGTTTTTAGCTTGTTCGTTGTAAAATAACGGCTTTGTTGCAGACATTTTTTTACAGTATATGGATGAGCATCAATCTTACGGGCTATGGCATCTGCTGTTAGCCCCTTATCACTTAAACCTTTACATTGAAATATTATGCGAATATGCCTGGAAATCATAATCAGTATGGAAAAAATATTTTCTCCATCGGACAATAATCTGTCAAAATAATACAGGGCTTGTTCAACATTCATTGTACCAACAGCTTCAACTAATTGAAAAATGGTATATTCAACAGAAGGTGAAACTACCATATCAATATCTTCTTCTGTGATGTATTTGTTATCCCCTGTATAATCCAGCAGTTTGTTAAGCTCAGTATGTATTTTTTCAAGCCTGTTGCCGGCAATATTAATAAAGTGCCGAAGAGCAGAAGCTGAGATCTGTTTGCCCGTGCGTCTCAGATTGTTCACCACCCAGCCTGATATCTCATTTTGCTTTAAAAGTTGAAATTCCACTACCAGCCCTGACTTCTGGATACCATTGTACAATGACTTACGCTTATTTATCTGGCCTGTACAATAAAAAACCAAACAAGTAGTGCTGGGCAGGCGGCACAGATAAGATTTTAGCTTATTTTCATCAAAGGAAGTTTTTGCTCCCAGCAATGCCGGCAAATCCTTTACCACCACCAACCTCTTTTCGGCCATAAATGGTAAAGTTTCACATGCATAAATAATATCATCAGCAGTTACAGTACTTCCGTCCACCACCTGATGATTAAGAGCCGCCATGTCCTGAGAAACGACTGTTTTTGTCAGTTGGAAAAGCGCCTGTTCTTTTACATATTCTTCCTCACCATAGAATAAATATAGATTATAAACCTGTTTCTTTTTTATATCATTAAATATTTCTTTATAACCTTTTTTCATATGTTATTACCCCTGTCTTCATATTTACCTTGATTATATCCGATTCCATTTAGTTAAACAAGTTGACATTGATTATATTTTCTTGTATATTAATTCCATCCAAAGTTTATAAAAATTCAATCTGATTCAGTAACGGAGGCGGAAATAATGAAATATTATTTTACACAAGAATCCAACTTTTTCGGTAACACAAATCCCAGGGTACTTCTTGATAAATATGGCAGCCCGTTATACGTATATAACGAAGCGATATTGAGAGAAAGGTGCAAAGAAATGCTTGATTTGGTTTCCTACTCAAAATATAGGGTCAATTACTCAGCAAAAGCCAATTCAAATCTGCACCTGCTTAAAATTATTCATGAAGAAGGACTTCATGCGGATGCCGTATCATCCGGTGAAATATATATCCTTGAAAAGGCCGGGTTCAAACCACAGGAAATTCTATTTATAAGCAATAATATATCTCAAGATGAAATGGAATTTGCGGTTAATAAAGGTGTAACAATAAGCGTTGACTCTGTATCTCAGTTGATGCAGTACGGAAAGATTAACCCGGGCGGCAAAGTTGCTGTTCGCTTTAATCCGGGTAAAGGCGCCGGGCACAACGAAAAAGTAATTACCGCCGGAAACAATACCAAGTTTGCTGTTCATCCCAAATCCATACCCGAGGTTAAAGATATATTGCATAAATACAATTTAAAACTAATCGGTATCAATCACCATATTGGCTCTTTATTCATGGAGCCAGAACCATATATTGAAGCCGCTAAATCTCTTCTTTCCATTGCACAAAGTTTTGAAAATTTAGAATTTATTGATTTTGGAGGTGGTTTTGGGATACCCTATCGCAAACAGAACGGGGAAAAAAGATTAGATTTAAAATCGATGGGGGAACAGCTGACCAATTTAATCCATGACTGGACAAACAGGCACCAAATCCAACCTACTTTCATAGTTGAGCCGGGACGCTATATAGTTGCCGAATGTGGTGTCCTCCTTGGTACCGTCCATACCATAAAACAAAATAATGGAGTCACCTATGTAGGCACTGATCTGGGATTCAATGTACTGCTCAGACCTGCAATGTATGATTCCCATCATGATATAGAAGTATATGACAACAACGGAACTTTAATCAAAAACAGTGAAAACATAAATGCTAATATTGTGGGAAACATTTGTGAAAGCGGTGATATTATTTCTAAAGACACGATTCTCCCTAAGGTCAGGGAAGGCTATATAATCGGAGTAATGGATGCAGGAGCCTATGGCTATTCAATGTCTTCCAACTACAATAACCGATTGCGCCCGGCTGAAGTTATGATTGACCAGAATGGCCGTGACATTCTGATTCGCAGAAGAGACACCTTTGAGGATCTATTAAGAAATTTTTCGACAACGTGAAAGGAGGTGGAGAAAAATGAAGCCAGTTATTATTATTGATTCTTGCAGTGATCTTCCCCTTGAGTATGTGAATCGGCATAACATTCCTGTCGTTAATTTTACTTATCATTTTAAAGGAAAGGAATATGCAGATGACCTGGGGCAAACTATCTCGTACAAGGATTTTTACGATGCTATACGAAAGGGTGAAATGCCTACCACATCTCAGGTAAATGTCCAGACATACGTTAATATTTTTAAGAAATATGTGCTTGAGGGAAAACCCATAATCTACCTTTGCTTTTCCTCATCCCTGAGCGGGAGTTATAACAGTTCCCTCATAGCCCGGGACATGATAACTCAGGAATTTCCGGAGGCGGATATCACCATCATCGATACAAAGAGCGCCTCGTTGGGAGAGGGCCTATTGGTTTACTATGCTATAGATATGTTTGAAAAAGGTGCCTCCAAAGAGGAAATAATAAACTGGGTGGAAGAAAACAAGCTAAAACTTCATCACTGGTTTACAGTAGAAGACCTTGGGCACCTGAAAAGGGGAGGAAGATTATCAGGAACTGCCGCCTTTGTTGGTTCCATCCTGGATATCAAACCCGTACTAAATGTTGACGCTGAAGGCCGTCTTATTCCAAGGATAAAAGTAAAAGGTCGCAAGAAAGCCTTGCGTACCCTATTTGAAAAAATGGAGGAAAATATTACAAATCCCGAAGAACAGGTAGTGGCCATCAGCCACGGAGATTCACCTGAGGATGCTGATTATCTTGCCGGGCTAATCCGTTCCAGATTTCGGGTTAAGGATATCATTATAAATTCCATAGGTCCTGTGATCGGATCTCATTCAGGGCCGGGCACGGTAGCAGTATTTTTCCTGGGGAAAAACCGCTAAAACTTTCCCCAGTATTTTATATTTTTTCTCCACAGT
>JAMOAC010000445.1 GCA_023621975.1 Bacillota bacterium
CAGATAGAAAAGGTATTAAAACGATTGATGACATTGAAATTGAAAGGATATATAGATATAGACTTCCTACGGGATTTTTGAGAGAGGATATAATTTTAGAAGAAACCAATAGTAGAGACTCATTTGAAACAACCACAAAAACATTTAGTTTATGTGATTTTGGAGAAGTAATTATAAGAAAAGCAATGGCAAAACTTGATTTTTACAAATTTAGTAATCTAAAGAAATACTTCCCGGATTTAACATCTTCAAAGGAGTTTATTGAATCCTTAAAGAGAATAAACGTTGACGTGACCGGCTCACGAGAAAAGTTAAATAATTTAATACCAGATGATATGCTAAAAGTATGTTTAAATGTATTGATGCAATTAAGGAGCGAGATTTTGAAAGGATATGTTGAATACGAAGGGACTAAAATTTTTGTTCCGGTAGAGGTTAAAAAAGTCGTAAAAGATAAATCACTAAAAATAAATGTCGGGGAATATGGTGATCAGGAATATGGTGTACCAATGAGCAATCCAAAACACCGTGAGTTGCAGTTAAATTTAGCAAATAAGGAATGGTACATTTATGATGAAAATTATGGAACATATGAAGAAAAATCCTTTATCAAATTTATTGATGGGATTATAGAAGATTTAAAAAAGAACTATAGTGAAATATACTTGTTGAGAAACGCAAATTTATTTAAGATTTATAGATTCTCAGATGGAGAAGCTATGGAACCGGATTTTGTATTGTTTTTAAAAAAAGAAAACTCAGATAAAATTGAACAATATCAGCTTTTTGTAGAAGCAAAAGGAGAGCATTTGATGAAAAAAGACCAGTGGAAAGAAGATTTTTTGAAAGAAATAGAAAGCGAATATCAGATAAAGCCTACATTATTTGGGGAGAATGAAAAATATATAATTGTAGGGCTGCCGTTTTATAATGAAAATAAAAAAGTAGAATTTATTGAAGTGTTTAAAGAAAAATTAGGGTTAATGTGAACGGTATCCAAAAAAAGATAGATACAGGGGGAATACTTTTTTCAAAAACCCAGAGTATCTTGACGCTATCAAATATACTTACATAGTTGACTTTTTTGAATAAGACAGATATACTTATATTGGAATAGGCATTCTAATTTTAAAATCATTAACTGCAAAAAGGAGAGTTGTGTTATGGCGAAAGAGAAACTGACTGGAATTTATATTCCAATGGTAACGCCTTTTAACGCCGATGAATCAATTAATTTCAGCGCTATTAAAGAAGTTGTGGATTTCCTGGTGGAAAACGGCGTAACTGGCGTTATCCCTTCCGGCAGCACTGGAGAAATGATCGCAATGACGCCTGAAGAAATAATGCAAGTCAACCGCACTGCCATAAAGGCTGCTGACGGCAGAGTCAAAGTTGTTTGCTCCACAGGCGCATATCGTACCGCGGATGTCGTGAGAATGTCCAAGGCAGCGGAAGCAGACGGTGCAGATGGAGTTATGATCGTCACACCATGGTATATGTCGCCCAATGAGCATGAGCTTTTCAAGCATTACGAGGCAGTCCGCAAGGCTATTGATATTCCGATTATGCTTTATCATAATCCTTATTACTCGACCTGCCTTTTAACTGATGAGTTCATGGCCAAGTTATACAATGAAGGCCTGATTGACGCTGTAAAAGAACGCCAGGCGGATGTGTACCGTCAGCAGAACCTGCGCTATCTTACCGATGAAGGGTTTGCAATTTTCTACGGTTACGATATCTGTCCCGTTGAGAGCATGAGCTGCTGGGCAGATGGCTGGGTATGCGGTACGGGTAATTTGTTCCCGAAGGAGAACACGGAAGTGTTCCACCTTGCCAAGGAAAGAAAGATGGAAGAGGCAATGAAGGCACATTTCGAGAAAATCCGCCCGTATCTGCCGCTGTTCCTGAAACCCACTGCGGACGGTATGCCTACACCATGGCTGCAGATTATCAAGGAAGGCATGAAACTACGCGGTGTAAACGCCGGTTACTGCCGCAGACCTGCCAGCTCAGAGCTGCCTAAAGATGTTTTGGATAATTTGAAGGCTGTGCTGAGGTACTACGGTTATCTGGCTTAACCAGGAAAACAATAAAGGCTCTACGTCAATTGTTGGGGTGGGGCCAAGTAAAATGAAGTTCCGTGTAATCCAGAGGATGACCGCACAGGTTATCCTCTGGACTTGTTTTATGCTCTTATCAGCCATGAGGATGCAGATTTATGCAGCCAGGTTCGTCGCAAACAGGCTGTATGGGAATTGGCTCGCTGCAATGCGGGCGCTGGCAATTCGGCGTCCATGCCTCAGTGCCAGCGGGTTTGCCGTCCGTGGCAAACCAATATGTTCCTGATGCCACATTCCAGCTTCGCCTGCTAACAGCCTGTAATTGCTCCTCACAGGCATGCAGTAATCTGCACCCGCATGCCTGTTTTACGACATAACATGTAATATCCTGTTCCTGAACCTTTTGAAATCCCTTACACCAAATGCATTTCTCTTAATCACCTTGATTTTGTTATTCACACCTTCGGTATAGCCATTTGTATAGCGATACTCAAAGGAATTAAGTATTTCTTCACTCCAGTTGATGAAAGTTTTAGTGCATGCCTGAAACTCAGGAAGATTGTAGCCGGTCGCCATCATGTTCCAGATACCAAGCTGTTTTTTGGCATCTTCTCTGGTTTTACAGTCCATAAATTTGTGAAATTCGTTTTTCATAAAATAAGCTTGCCGTAGTCTTTCTGATATTTGTAACATTGCTTCTACCTGGTCTGCTTCATCTTCAGTTAAATTATCCGGCCTTTTCATCAGTACTTTCCTGTTTCTTTTGAAGTATTTCCTCCGGGAATCATAAAACTTGGTTTGTTCAGCTTTTCTGACGTTCTCAAATGCCCACATAACTTGCCTCATAACATGATATCTGTCTGCTATTATTTTTGCATGAGGGAATAAACTTTTAGCAAGCCCTCGAAATGGTTCGCTCATGTCGATTACTACATGCTGAACAGCTTTTCGGTCTTTAAATCCAAGAAAATATCTTGCCATGTCCTCTGCTTTTCTATTGGGCAGTATATCAATAACTCTTTTGTTCTCTGCATCTGTTACAATGCATTGAAACTTTTCTCCACCGGCATTTCCTCTGAATTCATCCAATGATAAAACCCTTGGCAGTGTTTTGGGCGAATATCCGACATGGTCAAATATCCTGGCTACAGTAGGCGGTGAAAGATTAACCAGCCTTGACACGCTTTTCATAGATCTTACTTCCTTCAATGATTCAATAACATAAGCTGCGAGGCGGTTTGTTATACGGTGATACCGTGGAAGGAAGGAGACGGTTTCATAAAACCGTTTGCCGCACAGGGGACATACATGTCTTCGTTTACGCAAATAAATGACACTGGTTTGACCGAAAGTTGGAATGTCCTTTATTACCTGCACTCTGTAATCATGCACCTTGCTTGTCCACTCACCACACCGTGGGCATTTATGTAGTCTCTTATGCATTTCAACATGAATACATAATTTGTTTTCACGCCTTTCCACGTATTTTAGAGAAATATCTTTTAATCCGAGCAATTCTTCCGTATAATTAATATTGAGCATAGGTTGTGTCTCCTTTAAATGGTGTACACGAGCTTCATTTACTTGAGATTGCAACTCTATGCTCTTATTTTATACAAAAAATGCTGGAGAGCTAAAGTTGTTTCTTTAGCCACCCCAACATTTATTATAGAACATAGTGTAAAATAATTGTAGGACATTTTAAGGATAAAAAAACAAGAGATCCTCACTTTTTGATACAATAGAATCACCATCAAAAACCTTTGAAAAGGAGGATCTCTTGTGAAT
>JAMOAC010000349.1 GCA_023621975.1 Bacillota bacterium
TTGGATATCACAACTTCTCAAATCGATAAGGGATGCTTAAATAAAGGATGCTTAAAAAGACAGATACAGGGGAAATACTTTTTTCAAAAACCCAGAGTATCTTGACGCTATCCGGGTTTGTTATTTCCTTTATTAAAACACGCAGTTTTGATATAATATTATTTAAGCGTCTATGAAAGTAAATTCTGCATTTATTGGTTACTCTGCTTGTTTTGCAGATTGTAAAGCCCAATTACCAATTGAAGGCAGGGGATACGATGCGGCCATTAATTGGAATTACCTGTGATTATAGCATTGATAATAACAATATCACACTGAAAAGCGACTATTATTGGTCAATATATAAAGCCGGCGGCCAGCCGGTATTAATACCTTATATAGATTTTGATGGCACATATCATCTTGTTTCTGTATTGGACGGTATTGTATTTACAGGAGGAAATGACATAGATCCAGTATATTATGGGGAAGCTCCTCATCCAAAGCTTGGTCAAATTAACCCCGTTAGAGATGAGTTTGAGTTGAAGCTTTGCAGATTAGCTTTGGAAAAAGATAAACCTGTACTGGGAATATGCAGAGGGGCTCAGGTAATGAACGTTTCGCTGGGTGGGACGCTTTATCAGGATCTGGAAGCTCAGCTGCAATCTGATACTCTCATCAAACACAGACAGTCGGCACCCGAATGGCATGTTACTCACGAAGTTAAACTTGAAGCTGGCTCCAGGCTTAATCGTATTTTGGGACAGGAGTGTATATGGGTCAACAGTTTCCACCATCAGGCAGTAAAGGAAGTTGCCGCCACATTGCGTGCAACCGGATGGAGCAGTGATGGGGCGATTGAGGTTATTGAATCAGATAAATATACTTTTGCTTTGGGGGTTCAATGGCACCCTGAACGGATGTTTGTCCGTGACCAAGCTATGCAGTTGCTGTTTAAAGCTTTTGTGGAAGCATGTGGAACCGGCCGGCAAGGTGTTTAAACATCTGGAATATTGTATTTTGCAGAAGGGGAGAGTTTATCATGTTTATGGGGATCTGCTTAAATATCGGAGAAAAATTTACTGCCTGGTTTAAGCAATATAAAGTGGAGGATTTTTTTCATCTGGGTTTTGTTGCATTAAAAATACTGTTTATAATTTTAATAGCCGGAATCATATATAAAGCCGGTATAGCTCTTATAAAAAGGTTTTTTCAAGCGCAAAGCCGAAGCCGGCTTAATGTCGATAAGAGAAAAATTGATACTCTGAGTGCCTTGTCACAAAGTATTTTAAAATATTTGGTGTATTTTGTTGCAGGAATTACAATACTGGGACAGTTTGTGGACACCACATCCATTTTGGCCACGGCAGGGATAGGAGGTTTAGCCATTGGGTTTGGTGCTCAGAGCCTTGTAAAAGATGTCATCTCCGGTTTTTTTATACTGTTTGAGGAGCAGTATGCAGTTGGCGATTATGTTTCAATAGGCGATACAACCGGAACTGTTGAGGAAATAGGATTAAGGATAACCAAAATTCGCGGCTTTAAGGGTGACTTGACCATTATACCAAACGGACAGGTTCTTAAGGTAATAAATTACACCCGGGGCAATATGCTTGCTGTGGTGGATATAGCTGTATCATATGAGACCGATGTGGATAAGGCCATTCAAATAATGAAGGAAGCGGCGTTGGAATATGCCAGGGGAAATTCCGATATAGTTGAAGATCCACAGATTCTGGGTATAATGGCGCTGGAGGATTCCCAAATAGTAATTCGCATAATTGCACGTACTCTGCCAATGAAGCATTGGGGGGTGGAAAGAGAGCTTAGAAAGAGAATAAAAGAGGCATTGGACAAGAATGGCATACCTGTACCCTGTCCATCTCATATTATTGTTCATGATGATAAGGAGGGAAAGTAATGCCTGTTCAATATTCTATAGGGGATATCGTACAAACCCGTAAACAGCACCCCTGTGGCAATGATAAGTGGGAGATAATCCGGGTGGGGGCTGATTTTAAGATTAAATGTTTAAATTGCGGCAGGATAGTTATGTTGGATAGAGAGAAGTTTGAAAAAAGGGTGAAAAAACTTTTGAAAAGAGAGGAGCTATAAAAAAGAAGGGCTATTCCTGGTCCCTTCTCTTTTCTGGTTTGCTGATTCCAGCATAATACTGTTCAATCAGGCTGTCCAGCTCCTGGCTGTACTTTACGACTGAATCGCTGCAAAGAGCTCGTTTGGAATGTTCCATGCTGGATAGTATTGTTGCATGCAGTTTTTCGCGCAAGTCGTTGATTTCTGTTATTAACCTCATAATAACCCTCACACTTCTAAAATAATCAACATATGGCATTATATAGCCAAAATAAACGCTGGTCAAGGAAAATTTTATTGTTTTTTATTGGGAATATTACAAAATTCTATTTATTAGTCTCAAATAATACAAATTTTTCATGTTATTGCTATGGTGCAAACTTATTGGGTTAAAGCCATTAAATGTGTGTATATTAATATTAAAAGTCAAGTCGCTTTTATAATTTTATGGCTTTTGTTTTAAAAGCAGGAGGTGAAATGCTATAAATTCTTTACTGGTAGTATTTGGAGGAACAGGGGATCTATCTCATAGAAAACTTTACCCTGCAGTATACAACTTATTTTTATCGGGAGAGCTTCCGGAAAATTTTGCTGTTGTTGCTGTGGGAAGAAGAGATAAGACAATTGAAGAGTTCAGAAAAGATGTTGAACAAGCCATCGAGAGATATTCCAGACCAAATAGTGGCAGCCAGACGCAGTTGAATCAGGTTTTGTCTAAATTTTATTACTACAGGCTTGATATATATAATACAGGTGGATATCGTCATCTCGATGACTATCTGTCATATTTGGATAAAGAGTACGGCACTGACGATAACAGGATATTTTACCTGGCGGTTGCCCCGGAGCACTTCAAACCGATTGTTGAAAATTTGAAATCGGCCGGTATGGTAATTAACGATGGAGCCAGCTGGCAAAGGGCAGTTATAGAAAAACCTTTTGGTAATGATTTAAATTCGGCAATAATGCTGAATGAAGCGATAAACCGGGTATTTGATGAACAATATATATACAGAATAGATCATTATCTTGGTAAAGAGATGTTGCAGAATATAATGACTATAAGGTTTGCAAATGCTCTGTTTGAGCCGCTGTGGAATAATAAATACATTGATCATGTTCAAATTATTTCCAGTGAAACGGTAGGAGTTGAAAATAGAGGAGCATATTACGAGAAAGCAGGTGCTTTAAGAGATATGCTCCAGAATCACATGCTGCAACTATTAATGCTGACGGCCATGGAACCTCCGGCAATTCTGGACAACAATTCCATAAGAGACGAAAAAGTGAAGGTGATGAAATCCCTGACGGAGATGACTAATGAAAAAGTGCGCCGGAATGTGGTAAGAGGCCAATATGGCAGGGGACAAATAGACGGAAAAATAGTACCGGGATATCGGGAAGAAAACATGGTATCACCTTCTTCCAGTACAGAAACCTTTATAGCTATGAAGGTAGAGGTAGAAAATTTCCGCTGGGGTGGAGTTCCGTTCTATTTAATGACTGGAAAAAGGCTGCCGGTAAAATTTACCGAAATCGTGATACAGTTTGTATCTTTGCCGGAAGTACTTTATTTTAAAGAGCTCAGAGGGCTTAAACCCAATACCCTTCATATAAAAATTCAGCCTACAGAGGGGGTTGAGCTGTATTTCAACACAAAAAAGCCGGGTACCCGGAATGAGATAATTCAGGTAGGTATGGATTTTTGTCAGAATTGCGAAGTAGATGCTGTATCACCTGATGCTTATGAAAGGCTGTTGCTGGATGTTAT
>JAMOAC010000309.1 GCA_023621975.1 Bacillota bacterium
CCCTCTGCAGTGTTGCCTTTCCACGTCTCCGGGTCATAGCCGGGAGGAGCCGCATACGGATCATTTAAGTCAAAGTCAGGTTTGGAAACCATGGCAAGTATGTCCCCGTTTCTGGGATCCATTACTATTCCCACGGCGCCTTTCATTACCTTGTTGTCCTCTATGGCTTTCTCAAGCTCCCTTTGGACTATGTACTGAATTGTTTCATCAATTGTCAGTACCACGTTCAAACCGTCCTGCGCCTCAATGCGCTTTTCAGTATTAAAAGGTATTTCCCTCTGCCTTGCATCCACTTCACTTAGAATTTTACCGGGTACACCTTTGAGATATTTCTCCATAACAATTTCTATCCCGTTTTCCAAGCCCTGATTGTCTGCGCCGGTAAAACCGATTACGTGTGCAGCAAGATTTCTTCCGGGATAATATCGCTTTGTATCTTCATCAATATTTATACCTTTAATTTTCTCTTCCTGGACCCATTTTCTTATTGCATCACCGACTTCCTTTTCAACCTTTCTCTTTATTATCTCGTAACTGCTGTTCTTTGTAATTTTATTGTAAACAGCCTCTTTATCCATATCCAGCAATTCAGCAAGCCTTTGTGCGATTAAATCCATATCCTTGCCTGATGACTTTAATTCACCGGGCCGTACTGAAATAGTATCTACAGAAGCACTAATTGCAAGTTCCTTTCCGTTCCTGTCATATATGGTTCCCCTTCTCGGGCTGATTGTCCTGCTTGTATTCTGTTGTTCAAAAGCCATTTTCTGAAGCTCGTCGGCTTTTACTATCTGCAGATATGCAAGTTTTCCAATGAGTACGAAAACAGCCAAAGTAAATAATCCCAGTAAAAAAAGCAATCTTTTTTTCACATGCAAACTCGGACCTGCCAAAATACGTCCCCCCATAAAAAAAGACTATAGACCGTGTAAAAAAACTTTTTTACACTCATCCACAGTCTACATACTATCAGTTCAGTTACTGATATCAGCCATCAGTAAAGAATGCTCATGAATTTATTCACCTTGTCCAGAATTGTTGACAGCGCATCCTTATTTCCCAGATCCTCTTTATTTCCATAGTCTTCCGAAACGACTGTATAATCGTTCTTGGGAACATAAATATACACTATCTGGCTCTTATCCGGCTTTTGCATTCCAAGCTTCTCTTCCGCAATTTGCCTTATCGTGTTTATATCCGTTTGCTTTTCGATTTCAACCCTCAGCCTCGAATTTTCATTTTTTATTTGATTGTATTCTTTTTCTATTTTTATGGCAGTAAGACCCATCTCGGTAATAAGCGCATACCTGTACAAAAGTACAAAGCATAATGCAAATACTGCAACAGTGCCTAATACAACCTTCCACTTGGCTTTGGCATTGTTTCTCCTTCTCTTTTTTTCTTTCAGCACTTCATTATGCTCGTACACGTCATATTCAATTTTTTCCGCAACCGTTCCGTAGATGTAATTACTGCCCTTTTGTATCAATTCTATTCACCTCTTGAGGAATTTATACCATGTTTGAAACCACATAAAGCACTGCGTGTATTCGGGGACCGGTTTAAACCATATGCCGTTCCCGGTCCCCCTCCGCATGTGCTATTGTTTGTCTTTTGTTTTTCAAGCTCTATTTCCGGCCTCTTTTGTATATTAAAAATTAATTGTTTATTCTTTTGTAATCAGCTTAATAATTAAACTGCCTAATCTTCTGTATCTGGATTCTTTTTATCTTCTGTAGAACAAATAAATCTTTTGTAAAACACATAAAATCTTAAATTTTTTCAATCACTCTCAGCTTGGAGCTTCTGGCTCTTGGGTTTTCCTCCAGTTCCTCCGTTTACGGAGTAACCGGTTTTTTCGTTACATGCTTTGCCTGCGGTGTCTTGCCGCATACACACACCGGAAAATCCGGGGGACACGTGCAAGGATTAACCAGCTTGTTAAACCCGTCCTTTACAATCCTGTCTTCCAGCGAATGGAATGTTATTATGCAAAACCTTCCGCCTGTCCGCAAAAGAGATATGGAATCTTCTATTGCTTTTTCAAGTACTCCCAGTTCGTCATTTACTGCTATTCTCAATGCCTGAAACGTTCTTTTGGCGGGATGAGGACCTTCTCTTCTTGCTGAATTGGGTATCGCTGACTTTATTATATCTACAAGCTGACCTGTTGTTCTTATTCTGCCTGCCTTTCTGGCTTTAACAATAAATGACGCAATCCTCGATGCCCACTTTTCTTCTCCGTATTTCTGTATTATGTCTTTGATTTCTTCCTCACTGTATTCATTGACTATTTCCTCAGCTGTCAGCTTTTGCGTCCTGTCCATCCTCATGTCAAGGGGAGCGTCTTTTTGATAGCTGAAACCTCTCTCAGCCTCGTCAAGCTGGTACGATGAAACACCTATGTCAAGCAGTATTCCGTCTACCTTGTCTACGCCGATGTTCAGGCACACTTCCCTGATACGTGAAAAATTGCTTTTGACAAGTACGAATTTTGCCTTGTGCGGTTCATTTTCCAGTTTCTGTCTTGATGCTTCTATTGCTGCAGAATCCTGATCAATCCCTATCAATAAACCTTTGCTTCCCAGTCTTCTGTATATCTCCAGTGAATGGCCCGCTCCTCCGATTGTTCCGTCTACATAGATGCCGTCCGGCTTGATATTCAGGTAATATATGCATTCTTCAAGCAAAACCGGCTTGTGTCTGAATTCCATCTCGCTTTCAACTCTCCGTTTATATTCCAAGCTGTTCCATCTTCTCGGCTATTTTATCCGCACTCAGGTTATCATCACTGTTATATGCTTCCCATTTCAGCTTGTCCCAAATTTCAACTCTTGTTGATACGCCGATTATGTATATTTCCTTTTCCAATCCTGCGTATTCCCTTAAATTTGCAGGAATCAGAACTCTTCCCTGCTTGTCCACTTCGCATTCGGTAGCTCCTGAAAAGAAAAACCTCACAAATGCTCTTGCATCCCTGCTTGACAGTGGCAGTGTCTTAAGCTTGGCTTCAAGATTGCTCCACTCTTCCAGTGAATATACAAACAAACAGTTGTCCAGACCCTTGGTTATAATGAACTTGTCACCAAGGCCTTCCCTGAACTTGGAAGGTACTATCACCCTTCCTTTGGGATCAACTGTGTGTTGATATTCACCATAGAACAACTATTTCACCCCACTGCCGTGGAACTTATCACCACTTCTCACCACTTTACTCCACTTATAAGTAATTTTATTGCATAATGGTACAAATATCAAGATGTATCTGAAAAAAATTAGCAATAAAATAAAAGATAGGAATAAAGTCCTATCTTTTATTCTTGATATGTTTTAATATTTATACAAACTTTTTTATATAATCATTTTATACAAATCATCACTTATTGGCTGTTGAAAATCGCTTTCTTCCTTCGTACTGAAACGCTCAGCGCTATGCCGATTGCAATATAGTTCGTTATCATAGCACTTCCGCCGGCGCTTACAAACGGGAGGGGAATACCTGTGACCGGCACAAGCCTTACGCACATGCCTATATTCTGAAAGAATTGATATCCAAGCATTGCCGTTATTCCAACCACCATATATGAACCGAACAGATCCCTGGAATTTTTGGCTATATATATACATCTGAGAATAATGCAAAATATCAGAACCAAAACTACCATGGCACCTACGAAGCCCAGTTCCTCCCCTATGACCGTAAAAATGAAATCGGATTCCTTTACCGGTACACCGTCATTCTGCGTCTGCATGCCTTTATAAAGCCCTGAACCGAATATCTGGCCGGAACCGATTGCCATTTGCGCCCTCGAAAGCTGCCAACCTGAATTCAATACGTCTGTAC
>JAMOAC010000403.1 GCA_023621975.1 Bacillota bacterium
GTTCTGGAACATCTCGAAAATGCACTTAAGTTTACAATGAACAATTTGGGAGCACATGGGATACCCCTCTTGCTGAGAAGTGACTGGAATGATACTTTGGCATCTATTAATGCAAAGGGCGGAACTGAAAGCGTTTTTGTGTTCTTCCAGCTGGCTCATGCTGCTTATGAACTGATACTTTTATATAGGCATTATGGTTTTGAGGAAAAACTGAAATGGGCTACTGAAATTTATGATTATTGCAAATCAAAGCTGGATGTGATATGGGATGGAAAGTGGTTTTTAAGAGCGTTTAACAGTTACGGGGAAAAGTTCGGGACTGCTGAGGACCCATACAATAGGATATTCTTAAACCCGCAGACATGGGCTGTACTGAGCAGGTTACCTTCAAGGGAACAGGCTTTATCAGCACTTGATGCTGTATATGAATATCTTAATACGGACTTTGGTTTAATTGCAAATTATCCGGCTCCAAACTTCTTTGATATTGAAAGAAAGGCATACATGCCCTGTGCGGCGGGAACCAAGGAGAATGGAGGCATATTTTATCATACAAACACCTGGGCAATTATCGCAGAAATTATATTAGGAAGAAATGAACGCGCTTTTGAGTATTACCGCAATGCACTTCCCTGTAGAAGAAATGACATATCGGATATTTGCAAAATTGAGCCCTATGTTTATGCTTCCCATATATTCGGAAAACAACATCCCAGGTTTGGAGAAGGCACGAACTCCTGGCTTACGGGAACTGCTTCATGGATGTTCCTTGCAGCTTCACAGTATATACTTGGAATCCGGCCGGATTATGACGGGTTGATCATAGACCCCTGCATACCTGCAAGCTGGGAATTTGCAGATATAGAAAGGGATTTCAGAGGAGTTAGGTTCAAAATTTCTATCAGAAACAAAAGCGGAAAAGCAAAGAAAGTACAGAAATTAATAGTAGACGGAAATGAAGTTAGTGGAAATAAGGTTTCTATTGATTATATGAAGGATAAAAAATCAATTACTGTAATTGCAGAAATATAACATTCAAAATTCTATGAAAAAGCGGTGATAGCTTATGAAGAATGTAAGTAACAGAAAATACCAGCACAAAAAAAAGATGTGGGTGATAGCAATTATTGCAATTTTGTTTGCAGTTACAGCAATATTTATATCTTTTCTGGCAATTCAAAATATTAATGCAAATAAGATTGTAGCTACTGTAAATGGCGACCCTGTCTATACAGAGGAATTCAGAGAGAGATTATTGATGCAGAAAGTTCCGGTTCAAAAGTATTTTGAGAAAAAGTATGGCATACAGGCAGGCAACGATTTCTGGGAAGATAATTTTGAAGGAGAAAATCCGTCAAAGAAAGCAAAGGATATGGCTTTAAATGAGTGTGTCCGAATAAAAGTTGAGCAGCAGTTAGCCCGGGACAAAGGCCTGCTGGAAGATATAAGCTATCCCGCATTTCTGAAACAGCTTGAAAAGGAAAATAAGAGAAGAAAAAAAGCTGTCGAAAACAATGAAATAATATATGGGCCGGTTGAGTATCAAAAAAATGTATATTATGAATACCTGTATTCGAATATGAAAATTGCACTGAAAGAGTTACTTGAAGGCAAAGAGATACAGTTTACTGAAGCAGATCTTATGAGCTACTACGAAGAGATAAAAGACAGCCTGTACAGAAAAGAAGGCGAAGTGAAAATCTTAAAGGCATATATCACTTACACGGATGAAAATAGAAATTTCAGTGAAGAAAAGAGAAAAGCAGCATTGGAAAAAATTAAGCAGGTTAAATTGAAAATGGATCAGGGAGAAAAAATTGAGAATATATCTGATAGCTCCCCAAACGGAGAATCATTAAAAGTAAATTTTGTAGAACAGGTATTCAATGAAAAAACAGCAAAATATGACCAGCAATCGGTCCTTGAATTGAAAACCCGTGCAAGAAGACTTTCTGTAGGTGAGGTAAGCGACATAATCGAAGAGAACAATACCTTTTACGTGATAAAGTGTCTTGAAAGGGAAGCTGACGGTTACAAATCATTTGAGGAAGTAAAAGAAAACGTTAAATCAAAGTTTATTGATGAAAAATACAATGAGATGGTTGAGGAACTGGTAAAAGCAGCAAAGGTTGAAATCGTAGAAAGTGTGTATGACCGGATAAGTGTGGAATGATTAAAAAAATATATTTTAAAAAATATATTTTAAAAAATATATTAATACACAAACAGGGGGGAGTCAATTTGAGAAAAAACAAGCTAAACAAAGCATTTTCACTCATTGTAACTGCTGTTATGATTTTAAGCATGTTCACAACAATACCTGTAACAGTATCAGCAAGTGGACAAGGCGGAGAAGGAACTACATATTATGTTGATTCTGTAAACGGGGATGACAGCAACAGCGGTACAAGTGAAGATCAAGCCTGGAAGACACTGGAAAAAGTAAACAATACAACATTCCAGCCCGGCGATAAAATTCTTTTTAAAGCCGGATGCAGTTGGAACGGACAGTTGTGGCCCAAAGGGTCAGTAACTGAAGGAAAACCAATAATAATTGATATGTACGGAGAGGGAGAAAAACCCCTGATAAACGGTGGACCTATCGGAGGCTCCGGAGGAGAACCTATTGAGCCTGAACCGGAGGAGCCTCTTCCTGAACCTGAAAATCCGATGCCGAATCTGATAGTCAACGAAAGTTTCGAGACAGGAAATGATCAAGGCTGGCAGTTTAAAGGTTATACAGAAGTTGTAAATGAAGAGGCACGTACAGGCAGTTACGCTGCCAAGATCTCATCAGGAGCAGACAGCGCCGCAGAACAGGTAGTGACAGGTCTGAAGCCAAATACTACTTACAGGCTTAAAGCATGGGCCAAGGTTGTAAATGAGCCGGGTAAGGACGGTGCTGAAATATGCCTTGGGATGAAAGAGTACGGTAATCCGGAAGCAGGTGTAAGGACAAGAAGTACAGAGTATACACAGTTAAGTATTGAATTCACAACAGGACCTACAAACACATCTGCAAGGATATTCTTATGGTTTTCAGGAAGCAGTGGCTGGGCTTACGGAGACGATTTTGAAGTAAAAGAAGTAGTTACGACAGTAGATTTGACCAATCCGGGATTTGAAGACGGCGACAGGACTGGCTGGACCGGTTCAGGAGAATGGAATATAGTAAATACCGACCAGTATGAGGGCAACTACTGTGCTCAAATACCCGCAAGTGCATCTGCAGAGATGAATGTAACAGGTTTAATGCCAAATACATACTACAGGTTGTCAGCATGGATTAAGACTGATTCCGAGACTGACGTTGCATACCTTGGTGTAAAGGATTATGGCGGGCAGGAAATTTCCAAGAAAACTTCAAATACGACTTATGAACAGATATATGTTGACTTTTTAACAGGGCCTGACTCAACAACAGCAACAATTTATTTAAGAAATGCTTCAGGTACCGGCAACATTTATGGAGACAGTTTCGATCTGAGACTATTGCCGCAATCGTTAATTCCAAAAGATGAACCAGGCAACAAAGTAAAGAATGCGGGATTTGAAAAAGGTGTAATGTCTCCATGGGAGATTTCGGATGAATGGAGCATTGTTAACGAAAACCAGAAAAAAGGTGAATTCTGCGCCCAGATAAATCCCAATGGCGTTGCACAGCAGACATTAACCGGCTTAAAGAAGAACAAAGGCTATAGACTCAGGGCATTTATCAAAGTCGAGAATGAGGATTGTATTGCTCAGCTTGGTGTAAAGGATTATGGTGGTCCGGAAGTGTTCTCACAGACTTCAAGCACGAAATATAAGTTAATAAATGTCGATTTTAAAACCGGACCTG
>JAMOAC010000220.1 GCA_023621975.1 Bacillota bacterium
TATCCAGATTGGTTAACCCAATATAGTCAATATTTGCACCCAATCCGTTACCGAAGTCGTTCTGCAATTTGATGGTTGCCCCGTCAGGAATATTTACGTCTACAGTTACCTGGGCACATGCAAACTCTCCATTCCATCTTCCTGTTGATATCAGTTCTATATCCTTAACGTATTCCCCATTGATATACAGTGCCAACTTAGGATTTTCAGCAGCGGATGCGGCATAAATAATTAATTTTGTTGCTTCAGCACAATTCAAAAACTCTACTGCAGCTCCTTTGCGGTCCATGCCAAAGACAAGCGCTCCTCCTGACTGGAACGAGTCTCCCGCTTTACGCGCATCACCATACATTATACCTGTCTCGGCTTCTATTTTTCCTCTTAATTTTTTGCGTTCAAGATTATTTATCGCTGCTCTGAGGAGGGCAACCGCCGCGTCAACTTCTTCCTGTGTCGCGCCTTCCTTCTTATATATAATACGGCAGGTATCAATTGCATTTTTTACTAAAGCCCAAGATTCCGGAGTATAATCATTCGCATCAAGAAGCAGCGCATAATTTACAGTTTCAGCAAGATCCGTTTTATCCACTTCAAGATTTGAAATAAACTTTATATAATCTATATTTGCAGGTACATCGCCTTCATCGTATTGTATTCTTACAACCGCTCCTGCAGGAATCTCTACATTGAATGTCTTTTCAACGAAATTTGAATTCCATGAACCGGTATTTTCAAATTCCAGTTTCTGCTTGAATTCACCGTTTATATAGAGACTGAGCCTTGGATTGTTCCTTGCTGAGCAAAAGCTTATCAATAAGCCTTGTGATTCAATGCAGTTTACAAACTCAATTGCAGATCCCACATGATCTATACTTCCTGCCATGTAACCGCCTGATGCATTATCAGCCTTCTGTTTATATGCAGTTCCGTACTTTATGGCACTTTCGGCCTCAACTTTTCCGGACAGATATCCGGGTTCAGATATCAATAAGCTGTAACACATCAGGGTCAAACCGGTAGCATTCGCCGTCGGTCTTACATCGGAACCATCATAGGGGGTATCCCAGTATGGTGCTATAAGGTCATTATCGGCCCTGTTGTTATATGCCGCCTGGGCATTTGTAGTCAGCCAGTCAATATACTGTGTCTGTTTACCGAGGGTTATAAGCTTATATATTCCACGCATTAAAATGCCTCTGAATACAATTTCATAACTGTCCTTGGGATGTGGCTGATAAAGGCCGGCGCCGCCCACATCATCCTCATATACTACTATCTGGTCAATGCCTCTTGTAAAGTGTTCCCTTGCAAAATCGGCCGCTTTGCATGCATCTTCCAAATAGCTTTCATCTTTTGTCAGATCATACAGATTTGCTGCCAGTTCTATGAATATTCCCGCGTTATACGTGTAAAGGTTGTCATCCCATGCACGCCCTACAGTGGAAAATGAGTTCTCTATACCTCCGTCCTCGCGCATGAAGCTGTTCTTAATCCAATTATAAATATCCTGTGCTATTTCCAGGTAGGTCTTATCAGTACCTGTAAGGTTATTGTGGACCTTTTCATCAGGATAATACCTTGCCAACATGGCAGCAACAATGCCAAAACCGTTTGTAGGAACGTCCTTCTGGTCTCTTACGTTGCGTTCGCGCCACATTCCTCCGCCCCATACGTCGTCTACATTGTTTGCGTACAAGTAATCAAAATGCCATTTTGCCTGTTCAAGTATGTGCGGATCACCAGTAGCCTCATAAGCGTGCATTGAAAATTGGGCATGCCACGAGTAGTCATCAGTCCAGTCCCAGTCATTGGCTATCCAGCAATACTCATTTCCGAAACGGTTTACAGCATGGTCATCTTCAAACCAGTACCAGGTTTCAAGTATCCTGTTCTTATCCTCTTCCTGCCCTGTCAATTTATAGTATTCCACTAACAACTGGCGGCAATATGCAGCTTCCCAGAAGTGCAAGCCATTAATATCCCCGCCTTTGTAATGCTTTTCCAGGAAAGCATTCATGCACCTCACAAGGTCGGCTTTGCTGAATGAATAAGCTGCCATGGATATAGTCGGAAGGCTTATTATGGTAATGCATATTGCTAAAATAACAGACAGTAGTTTGAATATCCCTTTTTTATTCCCCACAACATTTCCCTCCCTGTGTTTAATTTTTAAAGGCTTGAAATAAGCTTTTCCTGAAATGGGATTTGAATGGTATTTTTACTTTATTGGAGTAAATCCTAAATAAAATACATCCGGAGAGAATGCCTCTCCCAGATGTATTTTATTTGGTTGATCTAAATCAGTTTGCTGCCCCCAGCTTCATCCAGGCGTTTTGTATCTCTTCAATAGCCTGTTCCCTGGTCTTTGCTCCTCCGATGTATGCCTGCATGATTTCTCCGAATTTTTGATGGAAACTGTCGAGAGAATAGTTAACAGGGGCACCTGAAGGCGGCGTAACTTTTGTCAGTTCATCAAATGCCTTTGGAATCTTCATGTCCGGTGCTGTTGCGTCCTTTATAGGTGCTATTACCTTAGCAATTTCACCAAACCATCTCTTTCCGTACTCAGATGTGTACAGCCAGTTAAGAAGGTTTTTCGCTTCTTCCAATACCTCTGAATCCTTATACACCCTGAGGCACTGTGCTGAACCTGCACATACATTTGCCTGGTTCGGATCCTCACTTACGGGATATAACATTACACCAAAATCAAAGTCCGGATCTATTTTTGTAACACCTGATTCTATCCACTGTCCCTGACCGGTAACCATAGCTGCTTTGCCATTTGCGAAAGTGCCAACCTGTGCATTAAAATCACATTCGAGCGGTTTTTGATCGCCATATTTTACTGTCAGGTCAATAAAGTCAAAATAATTTAACAATATCGGATAGTCTTCAAATTTTGCCTTTCCGGCAATGAAGTCATTTACCAGTTTAGCGGAGTCAGAACTTGCTCCGGCAATAAAGTGCTGGAATATATGCTTCTGTACCCACCATTCCTTATAAGCGTTTGCAAAAGGTGTTATGCCCTTGGAAGCCAGTGTCTCACAAACTGCCTCCAATTCAGACAGGGTCCTTGGCATTTCAGTTATACCTGCTTCTGCAAACAACTTCTTGTTATAGATTAACGGAAATGAATCCATTACAAGCGGAACTCCCATTAACTTACCGTCATATGTCATATCTTTCTTTACTGATTCCTGCATTGCATTTGCCAGCGGTTCATTTGACAAATCTGCAGAATACTCTGCATAGGCTTTCAATTCTCCGCCTGCCGTTGTCATGAAAATATCAGGAATTGTTCCTGCTGCAATTCTGGACTTTAACACTGTGGGATAATCCGTCTGCAGTACCTGCAGGTCTATAGTCACGTGCGGAGCCACCTTTTTATACTCGCTTATATAGGCATTATAAGCGTCAGTATATTCAGGCTGGCTTTGAAGAATGGATATTGTAACTGGTTTTTCTTCTTCAGATGGCTGTGTATCTGTTTCCTGTTCCTGGGTAGTTGATTCTGATGTTGTTTCAGTCGAATCCGAAGATGTGCCCGATTTGCCACAGCCGCTAACCAGTCCGGCCAGTAACGTTAAGCATACAAGCATAACCAATACTTTTTTCATATCCTTACCTCCTAAAATATTAATTTTTTTAGAAGCCAAGCGTTACGACAGGTCAAAAATCTTTTTCACCTGTCTTCCAATAAGTAGATGAGAGTTCCCTGACTTGTCACATCTAAATTTTAAATAGATGCCTGCATATATAAAATAAATATATGTGGTATTTTTGTGGTAAAAAAGTGTACAAATTAAACAATTTAACCATTCAAAGCATTCCTGT
>JAMOAC010000284.1 GCA_023621975.1 Bacillota bacterium
ATACCGATAACGTCAAATTTTTATTTCATCATAAGCATGATTGTTTTTCTCTGCATCAGAGGGCACCACATGCTCATAAAAGCCGTTTTTGACAGCTATGAATATGTGCCGCTTGGCGGTGCTGTATTTGATGACAGGATAGTCCAGGACTTTATAATAGTTTTGGGAGAGGTGTTTGCTACGGGAGTGAAAATAGCGGCTCCTGTGATTGTAACTGTAATATTGACAGATGTTGCGTTGGGTATATTGTCAAAAACCATACCGCAGATGAACATTTTTATTGTAGGAATGCCTCTTAAAATAATACTGGGAATTGCTGTATTAATGTTAAGTCTGCCACTGTTCTTTATGCTTCTTGATACGCTTTTTAACAGGATGAACGAAGAGATTGTAAATTTTATTAAAACAATAGGAACCGGGTAAGAGTTATATGGTAAAGGATTATAACAATTTAATCAGAATAAATCTTCAGCTTTTTGCCGGAGACAGCGGCGAAAAAACTGAAAAGGCAACCCCAAAGAAAAGGCGGGACGCAAGGGAAAGGGGACAAGTATTCAAGAGCCAGGAAATTACTTCAGCATTGATAGTATTACTGGTTTTTGTTGTAATTAAAATTTCAGGAGGTTTTGTTTACAGGAGATTAGCGGGGTATACGGAAGAAGTAATAGCTGAATACTCCAGGATTAATGATTTTTTTGTAATTGATACGATGAGAAAATATATGGCTGAAGCAATTATGGAGACTTTTATAATCCTGGCACCCATACTGGCTACTGCCTTTGCTGCAGCGTTAATCACGCAATATGCGCAAGTGGGTTTTTTGTTTACTACGAAAACTCTGGGGTTTAAATTTAGCAGAATTAATCCAATAAACGGATTTAAAAGGATTTTTTCGTTAAAAGGAGCTGTCGAATTAATCAAGGCAATCCTTAAGGTTTGTATTGTTGGGTACGTAGCATACTCATTCATCAGGGGCGAGGCCACCAACATAATGAATGTAATGAGTATGGATATTAAAGGGATAGTGCAGTATCTGGCAGCAACAACTGTTAACATGGGCATAAGATTGTCCGTTATGCTGGTAATGATCGGTTTGCTTGATTATGGCTATCAGTGGTGGGAATATGAAAAGGAAATGAGGATGACAAAACAGGAAGTCAAGGAAGAGTACAAAATGCTGGAAGGAAATCCGGAAATTAAGTCGAAAATAAAACAAAAACAAAGGCAAATTTCAATGAGGAGAATGCTGCAGGAAGTACCTAAGGCTGATGTGGTTATTACAAACCCGACGCACTATGCAGTTGCACTGAAATATGATTCAAATGTATCCGATGCTCCGGTGGTTGTTGCAAAAGGCGTGGATTTCATTGCGGAGAGGATAAAGGAAGTTGCAAGGGAAAATGATGTTGAGATAGTTGAAAACAGGGAACTAGCGAGAGCGCTTTATGACAAGGTGGATATAGGTGAGACCATACCACAGGAACTGTACCAGGCGGTTGCAGAAGTGCTTGCTTTCGTTTACAGCTTAAAAAATAAGACAATTACATAATAAATATTTAAGAATATAAAGATGTTTATTATAATTGTTATTGAAAATTTTACTAAAGACAAGGTATGAAGGGAGGATACGGGAATAAATGAAGGTAAGGGATGCCTCGGTACCAATAATGCTTGGTGTAATCATACTGACTTTTATTATTCCCATGCCGGAGTTTCTGTTGGATATTTTACTGGCAATAAACATTGCACTGTCAGCGATTATATTACTGAATTCGATTTCCATAACCGAGCCCCTGCAGATTTCAGTCTTTCCTTCATTACTGGTAATTACCACATTGTTCAGGCTTTCACTTAATGTGGCATCCAGCAAGCTGATACTGGGTGAAGGAAAGGCAGGAAAAGTAATTGAAGGATTTGGACGATTTGTCGGAGGAAACAATCTGGTAGTAGGATTCATTGTTTTCTTTATCATAATGATTGTCAACTTTCTGGTAATTACAAAAGGTGCTGAAAGAGTCGCAGAAGTAGCTGCAAGATTCACACTGGACGCTATGCCCGGAAAACAGATGGCAATAGATGCCGACCTTAATACAGGCCTTATAAATGAAGCAGAAGCAAAAGAAAGAAGGCTTAATGTACAAAGGGAAGCTGATTTCTACGGATCCATGGACGGTGCCAGCAAGTTTGTAAAAAATGACGCTATTGCCGGGATAATAATTACTTTTTTAAATGTGATAGGCGGATTGATAATAGGAATGGTTATGAGGGGCGAAGACCTTAAATCAGCTCTTGAAAACTATGTAGTGCTTACCATAGGTAACGGTCTGGTTACACAGGTGCCTGCCCTCATGATATCTTCAGCTACCAGCTTTATTGTCACCCGTGCATCGTCAGATTCGAACATAAGCCAGGATATGATGTCACAACTATTCAGGAATCCCAAAATACTCTACATGACATCCGGTTTATGTTTCCTGCTTTCCTTTTTCCTTTCAAGAATACCGTTTTTGCTACTTTCAGCCTTACTTGCATTTATAGGATATACAATTTCAAATGAGCAGAAAAAGGCTATCAAGGAGGAAGAACAGCAGGTTGAAGAAAGTGAAGTTGAGGAAATACGCAAACCTGAAAATGTTGTTTCATTGTTGCAGGTAGACCCTATTGAACTTGAATTCGGATACGGGATAATACCTCTTGCCGATGTGAATCAAGGCGGAGACCTGCTGGACAGAGTTGTAATGATCAGGAGGCAGCTGGCTCTTGAGCTGGGTATTATAGTTCCGATTATAAGACTGAGAGATAATATACAGTTAAATCCTAATGAGTATGTTATCAAGATAAAAGGTGTTGAAGTCCAGAGAGGCGAGTTGATGCTTGATCATTTCCTGGCAATGAACCCGGGTATTGTAGAGGAGGAAATTGAAGGAATAAAAACAACAGAGCCTGCATTTGGACTTCCTGCCATATGGATAACAGAAAGCCAAAGAGATACTGCAGAAATGCTGGGATATACGGTAGTTGATCCGCCGTCAATAATTGCAACCCACCTTACTGAAACCATTAAGAAGCATGCACATGAATTGCTTGGCAGACAGGAAGTTCAGACATTAATAGACAATGTGAAGCAAAATTATCCTGCTATTGTTGAAGAGCTTGTCCCCAAAATCATGACTATAGGGGAAATACAAAAAGTGCTTGCCAATTTGCTTAAAGAAGGAGTTTCAATAAGGGATATGGTTACAATACTTGAAACATTGGCGGATTATGCCGTTGCTACACATGACACGGATATACTGACTGAATACGTAAGGCAGGCATTGGGAAGGGCAATTACAAAGAAATTTATCGGTGAAAGCTCTGCAAAGGTGGTAACTCTGGATCCCAAACTTGAGCAAGTTATAATGGAATCGGTGCAGAGAAATGAAACCGGCTCATATTTGACTCTGGAACCGTCTGTATCGAATACCATACTCAATAATCTGTCCAAACAAATACAAAAACTTGTGCAGCTTGGGCAGCAACCTATTGTTTTGGCGTCCCCGATAGTAAGGTTATATTTCAAAAGGCTTGCTGATCAGGTAGCTCCAGGATTGACGGTTTTGTCCTATAATGAAATTGACCCTGATATAGAAATACAATCAATAGGAATGGTGAGCATCTAAAAATGAAAATAAGGCGTTATGTGGCTAATAATGCACAGGAAGCTATGTTAAAAGTCAAGACGGATCTCGGTAGTGATGCAGTTATACTCAATACCAGAAAAGTAAAGAAAAAAGGGATACTGAACATTTTTTCAAAGCCTATGGTGGAAGTTTTGGCAGCAATTGAAGAACACA
>JAMOAC010000156.1 GCA_023621975.1 Bacillota bacterium
ATGATATACAAAAGCTGGCCTATCACCCAGTTGCGCCGCCCGGTACGGATAATGAGAAATGGTGTATGGCTGTCGGCAAAAGGAGCATCGCAAAAAAGCAGCATTATAAAGCAGGCGAAAACCGCTATCATGACGGAAGTTGTGAGCAGATTCGGAAAAACCCAGGGTGTAACGTCAATACCCACAGCAGCTGAAAGCTGTGAAAGCCCTGCCGAGTGCCATGAAAGAAACCCGACTGTTACAGCTGCAAGGGTATAGATGCGGGGATTTACCATCCATTTCCGGAAATTCACCAGCGCACACAGCAGTATTGTTTTCAGGTCATTCACAGAACATCCTCCTTCTTATATAAATGGATGAGCACAAACGAATATCCACATGTAATCAGTTGTAAAACAGCGTCCTCCTTATCTGCCTTACGGCACCGTACCCCATAGGAAAGCATAAAGCAACCACAATACCCAATTTAAACAGCAGGGTTTGCACGGGAGTACCCATACCATATCCCCCATGGACTATTGCTGAAATTTTCAGATACCATGGTATATTAAGTGTGGCAGTTATGCGAAGGGCCAGGAAATATAGCACCAGGGGGCCGGCCACTGCCGTAAATTTATTTGTTATATATGCAGAAATCCACACAGCTGCAACGGCAAACAGCATTGATGAAAGGGAGATATCAGCAATGCGGCAGCACAGGTATTGCACCGGCTTCCCTGCGTCCAACAGAAGCGAATAGGCATTGCCAACGGTAGAGTCAGTGAATAACGGCAATCTGGTTAATGCGAGCAATACAAAAAGAATAATGCCTGCAGCCGTGGTCAAAAAGCCGGACAATGCACTCACCAGCACCTTGGACACCGCATAGTTCCTTATACCAGTACGTATTATCCAAAATCCGATGGCGTGTTCTTCCCATTCGGTGGCAAAGGTTGTAGCAAAGGGCAATATGGGCAAAATTCCAACAATCAGCATAAGATTTTCGCTTCCGCTGCTCAGTCCTAGGAGATATATCACATCATTGGCATTGTTTATAAGCCCCAAACCCGTCAGAAATATAACCAGTGCAACGCCGCAGGCACTAAGAATAAAACGCAGGGAACACAGCGCCCGACGTGTATCGGTAACCAATATGGAGAAAAACAGTCTCACAGCATATCACCTCGTTAAGTGCATTATATAGCTGATGTCTCATGATTTAATCGATCAGAAATGAAAATAGCCCTGCATTTTAGGAGCTGATCTTTTTGCCGGTCATGGCATCTATTACATAAAATTCATAGGAAAATACAGGTTTTGCTGCGCTGTCAGTTAAATCTTTCCTACTCTTATCCTGTGCTATGCAAAAGACCCATGCAGGGATGAGCTGATAGCTATCCCCCGAAGAAATTGCCACATAACACAGCTCCATGGACTCCACAATTGTTTCGCTTGCCAGCAAGATCTCAGAGTAATCGTCTATCACCACCTGCAAAGCCTTTGCAGCACTGATGAGCGGCTTTTCCTCCACACTTTCAACAGTCTCATAGAGATTATGGGCATCAATATTTCTCACACCATTCCTGTCATAACGCACGTTTACACTTGTGCCGGGCATAACATTCCCGGCGGCGATTTGAATTGATGGTTTGGATATATCTGCAGCTGAATCGGTTAAATTTCCACCTTGCCATATGACATTTATCACCGGAATATCATCTATCATCTGCCGGAAGAAGAATACATAGCATTCATCATCCTTTGTCAGAAGTATTTCTTCCTCTTCCTCACCGCCAAAGTGTTCCCGTGATTTTAGATAGAGTTCATAATGCTTCAGCATGGTTTCCAAATCCAAAGAATAGGTTTCTGCAACCTCAAGCTCTGGGAATCCCAGTGTATCGGACAAAAGCTTCTCTACCGCCTCAAGAACATCTTTATAGCTCATAAAAGAAAGATCTGCAAAAGATGCATAATCACTTTTCAAGTTGTAACCCCATTTCTGTGCAATGCTGTCAGGTGGTCCCGGTTGATTGGCGAACAGCTCTGACCTTATGGAGTTGAACGATTCCTCATTCAAATACACTGAATAGCTAAGGCCACCTGCAACCCCGGATTCAACCCCCAGACTTTTGCCCCCATCAAATACAGTAAGGTATTCCTTGAATGCTTTGTCCTCGGTTTCAAACCATGGTCCCTGTGCATATATCTCGGTGGATATGATTTTTCCCCTCAGCAGCTTTTCAGCTATTTTGTCAGCATCAAACTCCAGGGGCACCGCTTTATATATTTTTGCGGAACCTGCGGCCCTCACCTTCGATGTGTCAAAACCAACGGAAAAATTCTCCGGCAAATCCACTGTCTGCAGAAAGGTATCTATATCCACGTCTTCCTCAGGTTCTTCAAAGGTCCTTTGATTTGCCCGGTCTTTTCCGCAGGCTGAAGTCAATATCAACAGCATGAAACAAAAAAATATTACAAGAGATTTCCTAAGCATAATCTTACCCATTTTCATCTTCCTTTCTTTTTTGCAGATGTTCTGTGTTCTAACAATTATAAACTGGAGCGAAGGGGGTACGATAAATATCCTGTTTTCATAATGATTGGCAAGACTTGTGTATTTATGGTTATTTTCAAGGTATTATAAAAAATCGCCACAGTTATTCTACTCTAATAGAATAGCTGTGGCTTCATTCTATCATAATAGAACGAAATTGTCAACAGGTGGCTGTAAAAATGGTATCATTTATTCGAATTATATGATTTTATTGTTCAGGAGGCATAAAATGGATGAGATCTTTTATACTGCTTGGCTTATGGAATTGAACCTTTTGTCAAAACTGAATGCCATCGAACTTCTACAATAACATCGATGTCCATAATGAGCTCACTGCGCTACAACACGATAAGTTATACCGTTAACAATAACGGCGGCTACCCGGCTCAAGTTTATCTCATGCCGTTCAAATCTCCAGCATATGTAAAATTTGCCGCTGTTATAATCACAATGCTTATGTCCTGCACCGATGGTATTGTCCTGGTACATCAATCGTTCCCCGCCGTTGTAATCCAGACAGATCTCCTGACCGTCCAGTAAAACAATCAGTACAGAGATGGGGGGTTCAGTTGGTTCATTGTCAAAGTCATTTGTATAGCCAGGATCCACATTCTTGGTATTCTCGCCGGTGTTACAGATGCTCCCCTTAATCTTTAACTCAAATGGTGTAAGTATAATTTCATCAAGATTGTAACCGTCATACAAAGCGGTATCGGGGTTAAAAACAATGTTTCTTGTGAGAACCCGGTCTACAGCGGTAGAAAGAATATGTTTATTGCCGCAGATATCCAAGGTAAACTCAAGGACCTTGCCTTCACAGTCCTTGAGACTGTCGTACTTCAACCAGTCACTGTCAGGACTGGTATGAGCTTTGATGAATTCCTCATCTATATCCTCCGGCTTAGCAGTCACATGGGTGATGGAGGCGTGACAGAAAAAATACCGTACTTCATCCTGGCAGCCTATCTCCTCCATGGTACCAAACAGCATATATTCCCACCTGGGAATTTCAGGCGTATCCTTCGGATCGACAATACGTCCACTTATACCAAAATCTTCAGGCAGCTCCCCTTCCACAGCCATGATTGCATACACATTGTGATCGGTAAAAATAGTATTCTCGATTCGAATCGAAAAATCCCGGGTTACCACTTTGGCACTCTCTTCCACAACCTGGTTAATGTAGTCGGCATACTCGTATACACAATCACCCAGCGCCATCCTAAAAAGTCCCATTGCTTTTGACTCCATTTTTGCTTCCACCAGGGAAACAGCGAAGGTAAACATCACTGCAAGTACACAAGCACAAATGCCAATAAGCGGGTGAAAGTGGTGGCTTCCTTTGTCCTCATAATTGATATTACACGCTCTTCTATTGCTCTTTTGTTGAATCCGCTGCACAGTGGTAAAAGTCCGGCTTTGGCCCCCTCCATATCAATCAGGGCCAAAGCATAGGATGACCTCGATGTCTGACCAAACGCTCGCACGACTGCTTCATCGCAGGCCAGTTCGATATCACGATTGGCAAGTATATACATCAGCCATACCAGAGGATTGAACCAGTGAATACACAATGCTGCTGCAAGCAGCCATTTTTTCAAAACATCAAAATGCTTTATATGTGTGAGCTCATGGACAATAACATATTTTAGGCGCCACCCTTCAGCGCGCCCTATCATCTTTGGAAGAAGTATCACCGGTTTCCATATACCGTAAGTCAGTGGAACAGCGATTGTGTCCAGC
>JAMOAC010000025.1 GCA_023621975.1 Bacillota bacterium
GCTTGAAAGGGAGACGGCCGACCCTATCAGGATATCCAGGTTCCTGTATCAGTATGAGATTACACGTGATCTCAATATCGAAGGTATTGTCAGGCCTATAAAACTGGAGCAGACAGAATCGCATTTTGCCCTGATAATGAAGGATATAGGAGCCGTATCATTGAGAGAATATATGCAGGGCCATACCATAAACCTGTCGGAGTTTCTCGATATTTCTATCCAGCTTGCAGGAACACTGGGCCAACTCCACCAAAAGGGAATAGTCCACAGGGATATCAAGCCGGAAAACATTATTATTAATCCCGATACGGCTAAAGTGTATATAATTGATTTTAGCAGTGCCCTTTTATTATCAAAAAGAAACAGGAATAACATTCCTTTTAATGGCGAACAGGCAGGGACCCTGGAATACATGTCGCCGGAACAGACAGGACGGTTGAACATTGAAACCGATGAACGCAGTGACTTTTATTCCCTGGGGATAGTATTCTATGAGATAATGACCGGGCGTCTGCCCTTACAGGCTGAAAATCCTGCCGGATGGATAAACGCTCATATAACCCAGCAACCGCAAAGACCGGATAAAATTAACCCGGATATTCCTACTGTCATATGCGACATCATTATGAAACTTATGGAGAAGGCCGTTTACGAAAGGTATCAAAGCGCTTACGGGCTTTTGTGGGATCTTAAGGAATGCAAAAGGCTTTTAATGCAAACAAACAAAATTGATAGTTTTCCAATAGGACAAGCTGATACATCTGCCCTTTTCAGGATTCCTAACAACCTCTACGGAAGGGAAAAAGAAAAGGAAGTATTAAAAGAGGCTTATGAACACGTATATGAGGGCGGTACAGAAATAGTGCTGGTGTGCGGATACCCGGGCATAGGTAAAACTATGCTGGTAAATGAAAGCCTTAAATCATTGGATAACGTAAAAGGCTATTTTATTACCGGCAAATGCGATCAGTTAATGCATAACATTCCTTATGCCCCCCTGGCAGAGGCTTTTGGGAAACTTGTAAAGCAGTTGATGACTGAAGACAGGGAAGAATTGATAAAGTGGAAAAAGAGGATAATGAATGCCCTTGGCAGGAACGGTGCGGTGGTTACAAATATTATTCCTGAACTGGAATACATTATCGGCAAGCAGAACCCTGTGGATGCGTTGCCTCCAAAGGAGGCAGAAAACCGCTTCCTCATGGTTTTCAGGGATTTTGTAAAGGTATTTGCCTGGAAAGGGCATCCGCTGGTCCTGTTCCTGGATGACCTTCAATGGATGGATCCTGCTTGTGTACACCTGCTTAAGTATTTATTCTTTGATGCAAATCTTCATTCTTTGCTCTTTATAGGGGCTTTCCGAGACAACGAAGTCAATGAAGGCCACCCGCTGACGGAAATGCTGGAAGAAATTCAAAAGGGACAGCAGGACAGTCAGCTTATTACCCTTATGCCCTTAGAGAGGAATCATGTTCAGGAACTGGTGGCCGGGACGCTTAATACCAAGGTAAAAAATGTAGCTTCCTTATCAGAGATGCTTTACCGTAAAACCGGAGGCAATCCTTTTTTCCTTGTACAACTGCTTGCATTGATACACGATGAGTCTCTTTTGTATTTTGACAGGCTGGAAGGCTGCTGGAAGTGGGATATGAAAACAATCAGGAAGCTTCAGCCGGGAGAGGATGTACTGGAGCTTTTCACGAAAAAGTTGCAAAGGCTTCCTGAAAATACCCTTGAGGTCCTGAAGCTGGCAGCCTGTATTGGAAATAAATTTGACTTGGAAACACTGGCAGCCGTGTGTGGTAAATCTGCCAGGGAAACGGCGGACGACCTTATGCCTTCGGTCATTGAAGGGCTTGTTCTGGAAGTGGAAAGTCATGATATTGTGCTGCTTTCAGAGTGCAGGAAGGAAGAACCTTCACTGTTTGAATTCCTGCATGACAGAGTACAGCAGGCTGTATATTCTCTCATTCCTGAAGATGAAAAGAAGAAGAAACACCTTACCATCGGCCGGCTGCTTTTGCAAAATGCCGACCACGGCAGCCTTGAAGAGAAAATACTGTCTGTAATGGACCATTTTAACCGCAGCCTGGAACTGATTAATGACCCGGAAGAAAGAATGAAGCTGGCAGAATACAATTTACTGGCCGGACGAAAAGCGAAAGCATCGGCAGCGTATGTTTCCGCCCTGAAATATTTCAGGACCGGAGTAAAACTGCTGTCGGCTGATGCATGGGAAAAAGCATATAAACTCAGTTTTGACCTGCACCTGGAACTGGCGCAGGCGGAATATTTGTCTTCCAATTTGAAAGATGCCGAAGAGCTGTTTAATACTGTCATTGAAAAAGCTTCAAGTGAAGTGGAGCGTGCAAGTGTATACAGCCTGAAAGTTATACTTTACGCAGGTGTCGGAAAATACACCGAGGCTGTCCTAACGGGTATTCATGCTCTTGAGAAGTTGGGGATCAGGCTCAGGATATATCCTACGAAAATTGATTATGCAAAAGAATTGCTGCTGTATAAATGGTATATGCGGAACAAAAGGATTGAAGACCTTGCACGACTGCCCGAAATGGTTGATCCAAAGCATATAAAAATAGCAGAGCTTTTATCCCGGCTTTCTGCGGTAACGATGACCAGTTACCCTGACCTGTACAGCTTTATTATACTGAAAACCGGTAACTTCGCCTTAAGGCATGGCAATACTGACATGACTTCCATTGGGTATTTGGGATACAGCATTACCTCCGGTAACGTTCTTGGAGACTACAAAGCAGGGGAAGAATATATGAAGGTGTGCATTGATCTTGCAGAAAAGTACGACAGGAGTTCGTCCAAGTGCATAATATATTTTGTCATCGGAGCACTTATCTCTCACTGGACGCAGGACGCGGAAATAGGGATTGAATTCCTCAAAAAGGCTGTCATTAGCGGAATTGAAGCAGGAGATATACTTATTATCGGCTATGCCTATTGCCTTCTTCTTGAAACCTCGTACCTTACAGGCACACCTTTGAAAGAAGTTGCAGGAGATGTCCAAAGGAAACGCGAGATTGCAAAAAGGCTAAAACATGAAACCCTTGCCAACAACGTTGCAATTTATGACAAGCTGGTATCAATACTTATGGGGGAAAAGGCAGATTCACTGGCGGCCGCAGTGGCAGAATACCAGAAAGATGAGTTTCCGCAGTTGATACAGGGACAGGGGGATCAGTCCCCTCTGGCGACTTATTATATATACGAGATGAAATTGTGTTATATGACAGGAAAATATAAAGATGCGTTGGCTGCTGCACAAAAAGTGGAACCTCTGAACGGGACAATTATGGGTTTACTGGTTAGTGTTGAATATATTTTTTATTATTCCCTTGTTATAGCAGCTGCTTATGAAGAACTTTCCGACAGGGACAGGAAGCATTATATGAGTATACTGGGAAAAAAACATAAGCAGATGAAAAAGTGGGCGGAGAATTGCCAAAAGAACTTTGAACATAAATACCTGCTGGTTGCTGCTGAAATTGCCCGTATAAAGAATGATGTCGAAGAAGCCATGTCTCTTTATGATCGAGCCATCCGGTCTGCCAGGGAAAACGGCTTTATGCAGAACGAAGCCCTTGGAAATGAACTGGCAGCAAGGTTTTACCTGTCACAAGGGCTGGAGAAAGTGGCAAAAATATATCTGAAGGATGCCTATCATGGGTATTACAAATGGGGAGCCTATGCAAAGGTTAAAGAGCTGCGGGAACGCTATCCCCAGTTTCTTGAGGAAATGGCTTTTGAGAAGCAAATCAGTTTTGAGAAGCAAAACAGGATTAGTGCTAATGA
>JAMOAC010000296.1 GCA_023621975.1 Bacillota bacterium
AAAGATAATGATAAATTGCACTGCAAATCCGTCTAACCCTGCTATTACTTGCCTTAACAGTTTCACCGGCCTGAAAAGTACGTCCCAACTGTTGAATCGCAAAAATCTTCCAATATAGACACCTATTGCGGATAACAATGCTACTGTTAAGACAGCCGGCCAGCATACAAATTTTGAAAACCTCTTTTTTATATTTTGTTCAAAAATATGCAAATACTCCAAACCAACTAACAAAGAGAAGATAAACCCGGTTCCAATGACCAGCAGTTTCGCCCAAACAATAATATCCGTGCTGTACACAACACTTCTGTCTGATGCGTATTTTTCCGCTTCAACCATCCACATGAATTTGTCCCCTGAAATATGAATAAAATCTGTTATCATATAGACTGAATTGGGGAAAAACAATAACCAGAGAATCATCCATAAGATTGACCAGCCGGTTTTTCCCTGATTGCCGGTTGTTTCTGCTTTATTTATAAAAGATAACGGCAATACAGCTAACAGGGTATTCCATGATAACATTGCATAAAGGAAACTACCGCCTGCAAAAAGCATAATAAAACATATAAGCCAATATGCAAGCATGAATAATATTATTCCTCTATACTTCTTTAGAAAATTAGCCATAAAACCTCCAATTTAGCCTATTCTGCATAATCATACCTGCAACATTATTCAAATTCTCACAATATACCCTTATCTCAGAATATGCCCTTATCAATGATGCAAAATTTTATACTGCGCATGCTAAGTATGTTTGAAATTTCCCATATCCTCCGCATCCTCCACGTCAATGCCGGCAAGCTTCATAAGGTATATGGCGTTCCGGGTGGTGGAGGCACCGGGGCGAAGTTTGTAATCAAAATAAATTTTGTTGTTTTTATAATACTCCTGGAAGTGGTAGTTTTTTACCGCTTTATTTTCCTTTTCCAGGTCGCACAGCTCCAGGTCGTGAGTAGATACCATTCCTATTGATTTTGTTCTGCACAGCTTTTGAATCAGCACTTTTGCCCCTATATGCCTGTCTGTTGAATTTGTCCCCTTAAATATCTCATCCAGCAAAAAAATACGTTTTTTCCTTCTCCAGCTTCCCGCACAATTTCTTTGATTCGTAATAGTTCGGCGTAAAAGGAGGATATATTTTTTCCAAGGTTATCGCTGATACGCATACATGTATGAATTTGCATAACAGAGGTACGGAAAAATTCAGCACATACTGGCGCACCTGCATAAGCAAGTACGAGATTGATTCCCGTAGCACGTAAAAGAGTGCTTTTGCCGGACATATTGGAGCCTGTAATTAAGAGTGTGCGTACAGGTGGCTGGATTTTCAAATCATTATGCACTCTTTTAACCAGTAATCAGGGGATGTCCTATATTTTTTGCTTCAAAGACACATTCCTGGTCAGCTACAATTTCAGGCATTGCCCACTCAGGATTGTCAAACCGGAGGACGGACAGGCTTGCCAAAGCCTCAACATTGCCAATGGCTTCAATCCAGCATTTCAAAAAAGGTCCGGATTCTTCCTTCCATTTTTCAAGCCTAATCATGTTGTGAAAATCCCAAAGGAACAGTACGTTGAAAACGAGATAAAAAGCATTACTGCGGCTTTTTAATGTTTCAACGATTTTTGACAGTTGTTCCACTTGCTGGAATGCAGGTTTATTTTTACTGTTACGCATGCCGCTTTTTAGTTTATTCAGGTAATCTGAGCGGAATTTTTCATTTTCAAACAGTTTTATCATGTGATAGTAAACATTGATATCCTTGTTGTATTTTTTCGCCAGAAGAAAATTATTCTCCCGTTCTTTTCTGTTGACGGCTAACAAAATAAACTGGATAATCAGCATAAAAGCCGGAACATAATAGGATATCTTTCCTGTAAGAAATGCAGTCAATAACAGGAATACCGTAACTGAAGGAACCAGCCTTGTAAAATAAATAACCCAGGGTTTCGTAAAGAATGGATTTCCTTTATTTATCCACGAATACAGTTTTTCAGGATTTTGTATAATGTTTTCCTCTACGAGGGCTTCTGCCAGAAACCGCTGCCTCCACCTGAGCTTTGAGGCTAATTCCTCCACAGCCTCCTGCCTTGGCACAATGTCGGAGGCGCTTGTTGGATGGCCGGTTAAGAGAGCCTTTAGTATTTGTCTGCCGGTATAGGTCCTGGCAGTATTAATAAACTGAAACAGGGAATTGGCACCAAAAATGTCCAGGTCATAAGAATAGGAATGGTTTTCATCTATGAATTCCTTGCCGTCGTCCGGAAACTGATTCCATTCCCCGTTGCAGCGCATGACAGAATCCTCATTGATTTTGGACAGCAATGCGGAATATTTCATATTTCTGATAAGCTTCTCATGTATGGCAACCAAATAGATAAATAAAACCAGGGTGGCAGCAGTTACGCCCAAGAGAAGTATATAGTTTTTTGTTGAATAGAGGAATATTGAAACAGCAATTCCGGCTGTTATAACAAACAGCCGTAAATTGCCCAGGTGATTGGAGGCCTTTGTCTGTTTTTGAAGTAAACGTTCATATGCAATTTTTCGTTTCCTGTACAGCTCTTTTGGACTACTCAAATCACTTGTCTCCTCTTGACTTCTATTATAGTATTATCTTCCCCAATAATAATTTCATATTGCTTTTATAATATCATGGTCATTGGAAGCAGCTACTGTCTGGCCCGGTTTTACAACGAGGAACCTTTCATCATCCCAGTTTCCATTCAAAAAGTCCTCCAAAAGGCGTGTAGAACCTATAATCTCATCGTAATTCCAGCCAAGCCATTGTGCGCATTCTTTCGTATACTCTTTATATTTGGTACTGTCTAAAAAGCATTGATCAATATATGCAGCGTTATTATATTCCTTAAACCAGCCTTGCTCCATTTCCATGAGGTACTCTGCATTTTCTTCTCCGTATTTATCTATATATTCCTGAAGAGTTTTTTCATACCTGTCTTTTCCGGGCTGTGTATCCGTTTCTATCCAGCCGGGTGTATACCAGTACGTTCCCGGGTGTTTGTCAAAGTATTCCCTGTAATGTTCCTTAGACCCAAGGAAGAAAGTAATGCAGTCGTGGCCTCTCATGATTACCAGTGTGCTTTTTTGCGCTTTGATTCCTGCAATCCCGTTACTGCAGAGGCCATAGCCTATGAGAATGTAAGGATATTTACCGTCAACTTCATCAATTGCCTGCTGAAGTTCCTTCCTGAGCCGGTCGGGCGTATTATGCAACCCTTGCTCCAAAAATTTAAAATTGTGTATGTTTCTTGATTTTGATGCAAAATAACAAATTTCCCGCCATAAAACATGACAGCTGATAACATAGCATTTTTGACCCATATGCATAATCTTTCCACCTCATAGTTTAAATTGAGCTAAATTTTTTTTATTAAATCTTAAGCCAAAACTTAAGCCAGATTTTAAGCCAATATCAAGCCAAAACTCATGCTAAATCTTTAGCTAAAAATTAATCTGAATCTTAATCAAAATTTTGAGCCAAATCTTAAGCCAGCAACTCCTGCCATAAGTGGTTAACACAATAGGATAAATTAACATTGGCAGATATTAAAAAATAAACTGGTTAATAAAAATAATAATATAAGATAAATATAACATAAATAATATTACAAGTAGCAACATAAATTTAAAAATAAATTCCGAAAATAAATTCCAATAAAAAACGCCTGGAGAGTTATAGTCTCAAGTAGTGGTGTAAATTTCGTGGAGGCTAATTGACAAAAGTAACCACGATATGATTTCTACTTTATTAGGGAAACAAAACAAAACAAATAAAGTAGAGGAGG
>JAMOAC010000137.1 GCA_023621975.1 Bacillota bacterium
CCCACATCGTTGGTCCACCCAAACATATCCATCATCACATATATACCATTAATATAAACAGGCTTGTGATCTACATTTAATACTGTTAATGCAATATTTAGAAAATATACTATTGTATAGCTTATATAGCGTTATCTGTACGCAATTATTGTTATTGGTAATAAATGTATTTAACCTAACATTCAGTTGCTTATAGATAATAGAAAGCAAGAATAAATTTCATTTCATAGGGTAATAATCCTTTATTGTAGAATATCAATGTAAAAGGACGTTAAAATAATCATGTTTGAATTATTTCAAACAATAAAATATTTTCTTACATATAAAGAACCCGTGAATGCGGAGGGTGGTTTTGAACTTCTTGAAGGGAAATATGAGGGAGTTGAGAATGAGAAAAAAGAGAAGCCAGCTCCAAAAGCGAATGCTGATCAAAGCGAGGCTACAGAAAAGAGTACCAGAACCCCTTTAAAAGCTGCAGAATGTAATGAAAATAGAAAAAAAGAAAACAAAAATCAATTACCAGCGCAAGACGAATTGGTTTCTTCGGAGCTTAATGCAAACCTTGAAAAGATAAAACAGGAATTAAATATACCTAAAAATGCAGATATAGTTATCAGAGAATTTACTGTGGGTATGAATTTAAAAGCATTTATCGTATTTGTAGATGGAATGACAGATAAAATCGTTATTAATGACTTCATACTGCGCCAGCTTATGAACCCTGATCATTTTAAAGGTTATAAGAATGAATATCCTGTCGATTATGTTATGAACCATGTATTATCCATTAATGATGTTAAAAAGGAGAAGGAATATAAAAAAATCATATATAATATTCTGAATGGTGTTACTGCCCTATTCATCGAAGGCTGCGAAGAAGCCTTGTTGATCGAGAGCAGGGGATATGAAAAAAGGAACATCGACAAGCCATCTACCGAATCGGTGGTGATGGGATCTCAGGAAGGCTTTACAGAAAATTTGCGCACCAATATCACGTTAATAAGGAGAATTATAAAGAACAAAGACCTTATTACTGAAATTATGCCTGTAGGAAAAACCAGCAACTCAAACTGTGCAATTATGTATCTTGATGGGGTAGCCAATCCCGAACTGGTAGAGGAAGTAAAGAGAAGAATAAAAAGCATCAATATTGACTTTGTAACAGGGGATGGTATGTTAGAGCAATTTATTGAGGACAACCCATTTCAAATCGTCCCACAGGTATTAAACACCGAAAGGCCTGACAGGGCGGCTTCCTTCATTATGGAAGGGCAGGTTATCATCATTGGGGAAGGTGTTCCTTTTGTTAACGTAGTGCCTGTCACATTTTTTGCCATGTTCCATGCCTCTGAAGACTCATTTTTAAGATGGCCATTTGGCACGGCAATACGGTTAATACGGATACTTGGATTATTTTTTGCAACATTATTGCCGGCACTTTATGTATCCCTGATCCTTTATCACCAGGAAATGATCCCTACAGATCTACTGGTTGCCTTTGCAACAGCAAGGGAAAATGTGCCTTTCCCCACAATCTTTGAGGTATTGATGCTGGAAATCTCCTTTGAGTTGATTCGTGAGGCCGGAATCAGAGTACCGGGTGTTATTGGCCCAACCCTTGGCATTATTGGAGCGTTAATACTTGGACAGGCAGCGGTGGCTGCAAATTTAGTAAGCCCTGTTCTCATCATTGTTGTGGCAGTAACAGGCCTGGGGAATTTTGCAATACCCAGCTATTCTTTAGCGACAGGAATACGGCTGATCAGATTTGGCTTAATACTATCCGGGGCATTTTTAGGCTTTTATGGGGTCGCTGCTTTTTTGTTTGTTACAGGCTGTTTTGCATGCAACATGAAATCCTTTGGTGTGCCCTTTTTCTCGCCTATTTCTCCTGTAACAAAGAAAAATCCTGATATCATTGCAAGAATGCCTAATTTCAAGCAGAAAATGAGGCCTGATTATTTGAACACACCAAACCGAAAGCGTGCGGGTGATAAATCAAGAGGTTAGGTCGGGAAAAAGGAGAAGTTGAGTTTATGTTAAAGGAAGGGAAGTTTGGGACTCACGAAGCAGTATGTCTGATTACCATTACCATCACGTCAAAAATGTTTTTTACAAGTCCAGGGATATTGGCGAATATATTAGGTACAGCCATCTGGTATATGACTTTATTATCGGCAGCCACGGCTGCTGTAGGCTTTACTTTTGTCTACCTTTTACTGAAGCGTTTTCCGGGTAAAAACATAGTAGAAGCTTTTGAAGCTTCTCTTGGACGTTTTTGTGGTTTTATTTTTTCTTTTCTGCTGGCTATGCTATTTATGCTGAATGCTTCAGCTATTGTCAGGGAATTTGTAGAAGTACTAAAGGTATATGTGCTTCCTCTGACGCCGATAAGCATCCTTGTAGGTACATTTGTCGCAGTGGTCGCGGTTGCGAGTTTTTTGGGGTTAGAGGCCATAGCGAGATATGCAAAGCTGTCTGCTTATATACTTCTGGCAAGCTTTATTGCTGTGCTTATGTTGGCATCACAAAAATATGAGACTTTCCGTATGTTTCCCATTTTCGGACATGGCCTTGAGAAAACAATCCTGCATGGATTAGTCAGAAGCTCATTCTATGGGGAGGTATTAATACTGGCAGTAGTGGCAGGTTCGCTTCAAGGGACGAAATATGTTAAAAAGGCAGGATATTTGAGCTTGGTGCTTTCCGGTATTCTGGTATCCTCCGCTCTTTTGGTTTTTACCCTCACATTCCCCTATTACACAGGAGCAGAAATTACTGCTCCTATGTACCAGTTAACGGCCATGATTGATTATGGACGGTTTCTTCAAAGGCTTGAACCTATTTTCCTTTTTATATGGTTTATAAGTTCATTTATATCCGTAACAGCAATATTCTACACGTCTGTAAGCTTGTATTGTAAAATGTTCAGAATTCAGGACATGAGGCCTATCATTTTTCCTTTTGCAATTATTCTTTTTACAGTTGCTATGATACCAAGCGATATTACCACGGCTGCCATAGAATACATTCACAGGTCCAGGGAATATGGCTGGACAATACTCTATATCCCTCCGCTCATTGCACTCATTATGTCAATCGTAAGAAAAAAGGGGGTTAAGAAACAAAATGCGTAAAACAGCATTGTTTATTCTAACATGTTGCATTTTTTCAACTGTGTTTACTGCCTGTTATGATGCACATGAAACTGACGACTTTGCACATGTTCTTGCTGTTGGTATTGACAAAGGAATATCGAATAAATGGCGAATTACCGTCCAATTCGCTACCTTGAAAGAAGGCGGAAGCAGTGAAAAACAAACAACAGAGGGATATGAAACTTTTGAAACACACGAACAGGATGGCTATACCTTCATTACCATTGATGCTCCTTCTTTTTATGGAGGAGTGAGCATGATTAATTCCATTCTGCCGCGAAAGTTGAATTTCATGCATACAAAAATACTCGTATTATCCGAGAATGTTGCAAAGTCCGGCCTGGTTGGTGAATATCTCACTCCCATCGCAAGATATAGGGAAATCCGAAGGAATGCTCGCGTATTAATCTGTAAAGGCCAGGCATGCGAATATATCAAAGAGAATAAGCCTTTTTTTGGTAAAACCCTCTCCAAGAGTATGGAACAAATAGTAAAGGAATGGGCAAACATGGGCTTTTTCCCAAATATCACACTGGGTGATTTTTATGATGATATTAATTCCACCTACAATCAGCCCATTGCCATATTGGCTTGTGTTAATGATTATAGTAGTTTTAAGGAAACAGGAAACCAATGGGGAGAGGAATTCAAGCCG
>JAMOAC010000092.1 GCA_023621975.1 Bacillota bacterium
TCCCTTCCCCCCTATCGCATCGGTCCTATGGTAAAAGGCGCAAGGAAAGCTTTAGAGCTTAAGGCAGGTGTAGTTTCGGCAACAGGCACTGAAATCGGAGATCAAATCGTATTTAGCGGAGAGGATGGTAAAAATGGCGAGATCTTTAAAAATACCTAGGGGTTTTTCTCTTACATTCAGGTTAAGTCTTGCTTTTACACTGCTTATAATCTTTTTAATGGGTTCGGTAATCTTTTCGGTTTTCATTAATGATAGGAATACCATGACACAAAATGTCGTCGAAAGAGGCTGGACTTCCGTAAATTCCATAAATGCGGTGGCAGGAGATTCTTTAAAGTCGGGTAGACTGGATGTCTTATATGAATTCCTGGAAAACATGGCGGCAGACGGCTTTATCATAGAAGCCCTTGTCCGGGACTTGGACGGAAATCTCGTGGCCTATAATGGCCCGGAAGGCCAGGCTGAGGGTATCCTTACGGGAAATACTTACGAGAAAGCCGAAGCAAAAAAGCTCAGCTCTATCAAAAACGAAAAAGGTGAAATTACGGCTTTTGTCTTTAGCTCTCCCCTTTCAGATGAGTCGGGGGCTACCATCGGCTACATGCAAGTGCTGGTAGATTTTAAACCAACCATGGAGCATCTTCAAAGAACCGGGTACAGCTTGATCTACCTATTTTTAGCAACCGTTTTCATAGGGCTCATTGTAGCCCGCCAAGTAGTGGAAAAGTCTGTTGCAAGGCCTGTGAAGGATATGGTGAAAGCTACCGAAAAAGTTTCCATAGGCGACTTTTCCCAAAGGCTCGACCTTGAAAGAAACGACGAGATAGGGCGCTTAGCTCAATCCTTTAATATTATGAACGATCAATTAGGCCTGCTCTTTGCATCCATAAAAAATGCCGTGACAGAAATGAGCGCTTCTTCCAAGCTCATCGTCCACCGCACTGAGGGGATCGAGGAGGCAAGTCCCACGGTTCAAAAGGAATTCATAAAGGAAATAAAGCACAGTGCCAAGATACTCAATCGAATGAGCCTACAGTTGGATTCCCTGGTAAGTCAATTCAAGACACAATCGGCACAGGAAGAATTTGGCACATCGGACCCGGCAGGAATATAAGCTTTTGACAAAGAACAATAATTATACACATATATACATTGAAGGATGGATTTGGCTTGGTAGATATTTCGAAGCTGGACAGGATCATTCAAAAAACGAAGAAAATCGTCGAAAAAAGCCGCGAAGAGCTATACCAGTTGGGAGAGGCAGCCCGGCGCGATTACGAGCACACAAAACAAGAATTGGCTGAAATAAAAGTAAAAATTAAAGACACTATCCAGGAAGTGGACAAATTAGAAAAAGAATTTCATCAAGCCAGGATTCGCCTGGTAGAGGTCAGCAGAAATTTCAACGAATACGGCGAAGATGAAATAAAAGAGGCTTATGACCATGCCCATAAAAAGCAGATAGAGCTTCTTGAAAAAAGGGAAAAAGAAAAACTCATGCGGCTGCACAGGGACTACCTGGCGAGGACTCTTAAGAATCTTGAGATCACTATAAAGCGTTCCGAGGAGTTGATTACTAATGTTGGCATGGCCTTGAAACTCCTTTGCAATGACCTTGAGAGCGCCAGTGCCCAAATAGGTGAAGTGCAGCAGATACAGGCCCTGGGGCTTTCAATAATTATGGCCCAGGAAGAGGAGCGCAAGAGAGTCGCCCGGGAAATCCATGACGGGCCCGCCCAGAGCCTGGCAAATATTGTCATGCGGGCGGAGTTCTGTTTAAAGCTGATGGAAAAGAACCCCGCCCTGTTAAAAGATGAATTGCAGAGCCTAATGGATTTAGTCCGGGGAAGCCTTCAAGATGTGCGCAAAATTATTTTTGATTTAAGGCCTATGTCCCTGGATGACCTCGGCCTGGTACCTGCCCTGAAAAGATATGTGGAGCAGTACACAAGAGATAATAATATATTCGTGGAGATAACCGTATTGGGGGATGAATACGACATAGCCAATTCCCTGGTCATAGCAATTTTTAGGGTAATACAGGAGTCCATGACAAATGTGAGAAAGTATGCAAATGCCACGGAAGTAGTCATAAAAATCGAGTACCTGCCCGATAGGATTAACGTGGTCGTCAGAGACAATGGCCAGGGTTTTGACGTGGAGAAAGTATTGAGTGAAAAAAACGGAGTAGCTTTTGGTATAGTCGGTATGAGGGAGCGTATACAGCTATTAAGGGGTAAGTTTGAAGTAAGGTCCGCCATAGGAAAAGGCACGGAAGTGATAATAAGCGTTCCCAACAAAAAACAAGAAAATTTGCTGCCAATTTCCGGAGGTAATAGTAATGACAGGATATAATACTGACAAAATTAAAGTTATTATCGCAGATGACCACCCGTTGCTCCGGGAGGGTATTATTAAAATATTATCGCTGGAACCCAGAATACAAGTTGTCGGTGAGGCCCAGGATGGGGCCCAGGCCATAGAACTTGCTCGAAACACCGACGTAGATATCATCTTAATGGATATCAACATGCCGAATATCAACGGCATAATGGCCACCAAGATAATAAAAGAAGAAAAACCCGATGTGCACATAATAGCACTGACAATACACAACCAGGAAGAATACTTGTTTGAATTAATACGATGCGGCATATCCGGTTACGTGTTAAAGGATGTCCGCCCCGATGAACTCATCGAGACAATCGAAAAAGTAACCCAGGGTGAGTGTTTTATCCCCTCCTCCATGACTCCGAAAGTCTTTGAAGTGCTTTCCCGCCTTTCAAATAGGCAGGAAAAAAACGAAGATACCTTCGATCTCACAACGAGAGAATTGGAAGTATTGCAAGAGGTCGCCTCAGGCCTTTCCAACAAGGAAATAGGAGAAAAACTTTTCATAAGCGAAAAGACCGTTAAAAACCATTTGACCAATATCTATCAAAAACTGGGAGTCAGCGACAGGACCCAGGCCCTACTTTTCGCAATAAAACATAACTTGGTCAAAACCTGACACGGGGACGTTTCGTTTGCCAGGTTGTCATGACGAACAAAGCTTCCCTTTTTCATTCCGCTAAAAAAGGCGATCGGTATCAAGATGATTTTCTTCTCAATTGGCTATATGAAAAAAAGGTGATATAATATTAAAAAAAGATAATAATTCATTTGGAGGAATAATGCTATGTTGCCTATAAAGCGAAAAGTAGGATTAAATGGTAAAATCGCCATTGGGGAGGTGCTAAAAATGGCCAAGATCCAACCTGGCGATTTGGTCGAAATAAAACCTGTCAATAATAAAGTAATTATAAAAACAGTTAAAAAGACGAAACCCAAAGGTGCTGTTAAAGCTGCTGCAGGTATCTTAAGCGATCATGGCGATTTAGTTAATGCAATGTTACGAATCAGGGAGGATGATCATGACCGACCAGGAACCAGCATCCGATAAATACCTTGTTGATACTAACATAATTATTTATACACTTAAAGGCGTTGATATGATCGTAAAAGCAATGGAAAAGCTAGAAAACGACAATAACGAAATTTTTTATTCCACAATAATCGAAGCAGAATTATTTTCTTTCCATGAACTAACACAAGAACAAAGAATAAAGATTAGAGGAATCTTAGACATTGGCGAAATTATTGATGTAGATTCTGAAGTTGCATTAAAGGCTGCCGAACTTCGTTCTCTGAGTAGAAAGATATATAACCGAAAGATGAAACTGCCAGATGCCATTATTGCGGCTACAGCCTTTTTGTATTCAGCAGTTTTGGTTACATGTAATGTGGATGATTTTAAACA
>JAMOAC010000273.1 GCA_023621975.1 Bacillota bacterium
GTTGGGGTAAACCTGATGCAGGTGGGCCTTGGCGCTGATATTCAACAAACAAGGCAGATCAGGCACATTTTTCTGGATAATATGTATAGAAGGGAAAGTACAACTTTAGGCTACTGGAAATCCAGAAGTGAGACATTGCAGGATATAGAAGCTATTTTGGCTGAACCTTTTGGGAACGGCCTTCAGAGTGTTATTAACCAGTTCTGGGACTCCTGGCAGGAACTTTCAAAGGATCCCCAAAGTCTTACGATAAGGGCTCTGGTCAGGCAGCGAAGTGAGTCTCTGATAAGCCATATAAACCATATAGGTGAACAGCTTGATTCCCTTCAAAGGAACGTAAATCTCCAGATTAAGGATAGAATTGATGAGTTTAACGATATAACTGCCCAAATAGCAAAGCTTAATATAGAAATAATGAGGCTGGAAGCTAACGGCGATTCCGCCAACGACTACCGCGACCAGCGCAACCTGCTTGTAGACAGGTTATGCAGCCTGGCTGATGTTGAAGTGACTGAAATGCCTGACGGCCAGCTGGCTATTACATTGGGAGGATACTTTGTTGTAAACAGGGATAAAACCACTAAATTATATGAAACGAAATCCCCCACTGACACCAGGGTTTCAATTCCCATGTTGGAAGGCACTGGAATGGAGGTGCCTCTGAAAAACGGCGCAATCAAGGGGCTTATGGATTCAAATGATTTAATAAATGAAATTCGGGACAAGCTGAATTATCTCATAAATACAATAGCTACTGAGATAAACAAGCTGCATAGAAGCGGCAAGACCATTGATGTACCTCCTGAAGACGGTGATGATTTCTTTGTTCCTGAAAATCCGGCAATTCCAATTGAGATGGGCAACATTAAACTAAATCCCGTTTTCTATACTGACGACGGCCTGAATAAGATTGTTGCCTCTGCAGAAGGTGACGTTGGCGATAATACAATTGCTTTGAAAATAGCGAATTTAAGATATGCAGAGATTATGAACGAAGATAGCAATATATTCAGCATAGACGGATATTATCAGCGAATTATACTGACTGTAGGTAATTACGGGGCGGAGGCTTCACGAGTATATGAAAACCAGCAAAAGCTGGTTCAGTCGGCTGATGCGAACAGGCAGGCCATATCAGGCGTGTCTTTGGACGAAGAAATGGCAAGCATGATGAAGTATAAATTTTCTTATGATGCTTCATCAAGGGTGATCAATATAATAGATGAAATGATAGAGACGGTAATATTAAGAATGGGTCTTGTAGGCAGGTGATAGTAGATGAGAGGTTCGTTTTTTGGGCTTAATATAGCTCTTTCCGGTCTTTATACCGCTCAGAGAAATCTTAATGTAGTTAATCACAACATTAGCAATGCAAATACACCGGGATTTTCGCGGCAGTATGCCATACAAAATGCTTCCACACCCATTCCTATGTACGACGGAACGGGCATGGTCGGTACCGGCTCGGAGGTTACGGGCATTAAGAGGGTACGCGATGAGTATCTTGATTTTAAGTACTGGAGTGAGAACAGTACTTATGGTGAGTGGCTGGTAAAGCAGGAATTGATTTCGGATATGGAAGCTACCTTCAATGAGCCATCTGACAGTGGTTTTACCGTCATTTTTAACGATTTTTATAATGCACTTCAGGAGTTGTCCAAGGATCCCGGAAGTCAGTCGGTAAGAGCCCTGGTAAGGCAGCAGGGCATAACGCTGGCGAAATATTTTAACAGCCTGGCATCCCACTATGAGAAACTGCAGGCGGATGTAAACCAGAGAGTTCAAATAAAGGTGGATGAGATAAATTCCCTTGCCTCACAGATACAGCAGCTGAACAGGCAGATTTACATATCCGAACTTGACGGCAATACCGCAAATGATTTGCGGGACCGCAGGGCACTGCTTGTTGACAAGCTTTCCCAGCTAATTAATATTGAAACAAATGAAATTGTGGTCGGTAAACTTCCAAACGGGGAAAATATGACACGATTCACAATAACAGTCAGCGGACATACACTTGTAGATCATTTTACAGTAAACAAGATGGTATTGAAACAAAGGGATTCGGACAGCAAGTTAAACGAAGAGGACATACCGAACCTTTATGATATATACTGGGAAGACGGAAATTCTGTTATCGTAAGAGGAGGAGAATTACGAGGTTTACTTGATATAAGGGACGGAAATGACGGAAAAGTCGGTATTGACGGTTCCACTTTAAGCCCTTCCTACAAGGGAATACCTTATTACATAAGAAAGTTGAACGAGTTTGTCAGGATATTTGCAAAGGCATTTAATGAGGGCATAATAGTAAACAATGACGGAACCATAACCAAAGTTCCGGGCCATGCAGACGGTTACAGGCCGGATTCAGGTGCAGGTGACACCAGCCCGGCAGGAATAATGTTTTTTACCATGATAGGAAACGATGGATTTCCCATGAGCAGCGAAGACTTTAAAAATTTAGGCGGAAGCGATATTTATGACCATATAACGGCAAAATATTTTTCCATTAGTTTGGATATAATGGAAGATATTAATGCCATATGCACATCGAGTGCACCCGGAGAGCTGGAAAATAAGGAAGTACTGGATTCCCTCCTGAAGATGAGGCACGACACCCATATGTTCACCGAAGGGGCTCCCGAAGACTTCATGAAATCTCTTGTGGCTACTCTCGGAATTGATTCGCAGCAGGCTATAAGATACACGGAAAATCAAGAGGCTATTGTTAAACAGATAGATACCCGCAGAATGTCGGTATCGGGAGTATCTATTGATGAAGAAGTGGCAAACCTGGTGAAATTCCAGCATGCATATAATGCTTCAGCCAGAATGATAACCGTGATGGCTGAGATATATGATACGCTCATTAACAAAATGGGAGTATAAACATGCGTAAAACTTTCAAAAACAGTTTTGTGGGCAAATAGGAGGATTTTATATGCGTATAACCAACAGCATGCTCATAAACAACATGATCGGTTATATTAACAACAACCTGGGAAGAATGGAAAAGTATCAATACCAGTATGCAACGGGTAAAAAGATACAGGTACCGTCAGATGATCCCGTAGTGGCTGCGAGGGCTTTAAAGCTCAGAACGGATGTAGCTGAAGTAGAGCAGTACAAGAGAAACGTACAGGATGCCATTTCCTGGTTGGAATTGACCGAAGATGCCCTTGCATCGATCGGAGATATACTTCAAAGGGCAAGGGAACTGGCTGTAGATGCGGCTAATGGCGGTGTTAAAACTCCTGAAGATTTGAAAAAAATAAAAGAAGAAATTGAGCAGTTGAAAAATCAAATAATTCATATAGGGAACAGCACGTACAGCGGAAGGTACATTTTTTCAGGTTATAAAACGGATAAAAAGCTCCTCAACGATGACGGTACATTTGCAATAGATGTGGATACTGACAGGGAAATCATATGCTTTGAAGTTGGTGTAGGAGACGATATAAATGTCAATGTGCTTGGAGGAGATTTATTCAATGACGGTGGAAACGCAACGGCGGGAAGTACAGGCAAGCTAATAGAAGATTTTAACAGATATATTGCAGCTCTTGAAGCGGGAGACTATAATGCTGTAAGTGGCATCATAAACGACCTTGATGACGACTTGGATACTGTTCTTCGAATAAGGGCAGACGTAGGAGCAAGGGTCAACAGGCTTAAGCTGACGTCTAACAGACTGGAATCCGACACCCTGAATTTTACCAGGCTTATGAGCTTGAATGAAGATGCTGATTTGGCGGAAATCGCAATTAAAATAAAGAGTG
>JAMOAC010000079.1 GCA_023621975.1 Bacillota bacterium
CATAATACCATCCTGATGCCGCTCCCTGCAATCCTGACAAAGTGCTGTAATGTGTCAATGTTGTTCCGCCCACGGTTACACTTGAAGGTTTTGTTGTTAATACCTGCAAGGTGCTGGTAACAGGCAGAGCCGGCAAAGTAACGGTTACAGTATTTGAACTGTATGACTCTGAACAGCTGATGGTCCTGCTGGTATTATTAACATAATCATACCAAGTGTATGAACTGTTCCCATAGGGGTATATTCTGAATACAAGAGTGTTGTAAGTGCTTAAATCGTTTCCGATAGTTCCCCCAAGGTCGTAGGATGAATTCATGTTCATAGGAATGATGCTCCCGGTTTTTACAAACACAGGCAAATCTCCTACGTCTGCATAGTAGCTTATTGTACTGCCTCCAGGTCTCTGTGCATGCCAGAAGAAATCTATCCATTCAGTCGAAGGCAGGTATATGTTTTTCCAATAAGTACCAGGATCGACAATAGGCGCTACCAGCAGGCTTCCGCCCAGCATATACTGGAAGACCTGGTTTTCCGCTGTGCTGTCGTTCGGGAATTCTATGGCCATATGCCTTGCCATGGGAACTGCATTGTCAGCGGTATACTTTGCTTCTGTGTACAGGTAAGGCATCAATGACATCCTTATGTTCGCAAACTTTCTGTAGACTTCAATGCAGCCATAATCACCGGTACGATAATACATATTCCAAGGTGTTCTGGCACGGCTTGGGTACGGGTCTGACTGCTCTGAATGCAGTTGCATGATTGGGCTGAATGCTGCTTGTGCTGCGCTTCTCTTATAAAGTTCTGCCGTTGGGATATCATCACTGAAACCGGCAAGGTCCCATGTAACAAAGGGAATACCGGACATAGAAGCACTTACGATACAACGGATGGCATCTTTAAAAGCATCCCAGTCGGAATCCTGGTCTCCTGCCCAGGTTATTGGATGCAACTGCGCTTTTGCGCCACCGGCCCTGCTGAAAGTAACAGAGTCCGGTTTCTTGCTTTTTGAATACTCATAGTATGCATTTACATAGTAGTCGGGATAAGCGTTCCGCATTTCTTTACCTGTCTTACCATTGCTGAATATGAGGTCTCTTCCCCATATAAACTCGCCACCATCGCACTTGAAACCATCTATGCCCAAATCATCGAACAGGTACTGTCTCTTTGACATCCACCAGGCTGTTGCATCCGGATTGGTGAAGTCGGGAGTCAAGCTGTTCCCAAACCATGCAGGGGGTATCCGGTAGGGTGTGCCATCAGCATTTTTCACAACATACCCTTGCTGTATAGCATAGCTTTCATCATTTGCCACCTGTGGAGGAGCTGGATTGAGGTACTTCATGCAGGGTATCTGCCACAGCAGTATTCTTATATTATTGTTATGCGCAAAATCAATAAGACCTTTAGGATTTGGCCAATTGCCGCCATACGTGAAATCAGATGACGTGAACCTTTCATTTCCGGGTTTAGGTGTGTATGACGCGCCATTCCAGATATAGTAGGTCTGCTCGTCACTCCACGCCTCAATAACTATGGCGGAAGTCGGGATATTGTAATAATTGGTTTCATTTATTTGCTGCTCGATTTCAGCCTGGGTATTCCACTCATTGGCAGAAATCCATGGGCCGAATGCCCACACTGGCGGCAGCTCAGGGTAACCGGTAACATCGGCATAGTCTTCCAGTATATCTTTGTAGTCAGAACCGGTAAACACATAATATTTCATAACTTTGCCGGTATTTCCGCCTGCGTCTTGCCTGATAGTTATCTTGTCGCTTACATCGGTAGCCACCCTGAACTCTGAGAAATACGTTGAATCAAGATAGAATCCATACTTGTTGCTGTTAAGGTACATGGGCACTGGGAGATATGTTTTGTCATACTGGTCTTTGTACCAGTTGACTGTGTAAATATCCACATTCTTGCCTCTTTTATCAAGATCAAAGTACCTCATTCCAAACCCGTAGAACTTCTCAGCCGGCGGAGTATAGAAATTCTCCTCAAACCCGTATACGGAATGCGTGCCGTTTGTGGTTCCATCGGTAAGCCATGCGAGAGCCCTGCTTGTAGTCCTGTCATATTCCTTTACTATAGGTGTTACTCCATCACTTTTATATACTTCCATTTTGTACGGATTCTTAAATATCTTAATTACCATATCGGTAGTGCTCAATTGCAAGTAATTCGTATAATTGGTAAAAGTGTAACTGGAAGAACCTGTTGTTGTAGCACCTTTGCCGTCCGGGGCAAATTCCAGCCCAAAATAATCTGATTCAGGGAAAATGATGTTAATCTTGGGTTTGAATGTCCCACTGTTTGAGTTGCAGGTAATCTCAAAACGGTTTGTATAATTGGTCCAGCTGCTTACGCTTGTAACCCAGTCCCAATCTACAACAGTAAAGGTGAAGGGACCAATACTTTTCTGATTTCCGCCATTTACATCAGCATGTACCGTATACTCAATGACATCTCCTTTTTGAAAGCTTCCCATACTGATTTCCCAATAGCTGTCATTGCCGCTGTTATATTTCCATTGTCCTCCAATAGGTGTTTGATCTACGCCGTTCTTTTTCCAGGTAATCCATGTGGTTTGACCCATTTCAACAGGCCAGGTCTTAACCTTGATATATACATTCTCACCTGCCTTGGGGTCTCTTGGGTACCTTTCACATGGTTCAGAACCCAGTTCCTTTGAACCGTAACGGTCATAATAACCATACGGGTTGTGCCATAACCCGTCAAGGGCAAATACATTTGACATGCTGAATGCAAAAACCAGCAGTATCATAAGCACTCTGACACATGTCTTCTTAGCGGAAAGTTGTTTTATCATAATCATTCTCCTTTCCATATTAAATTAGATTTTCGCAGCAGCGTTATTCTTCAAGAAATGGATGTTAGATATGCACAATCATATAAACCACTCTCCCTTTATGATAGCTTGGATACCGGCCAAAATTAGAAGAGAATAGTTTTGTATATATAGTAATTAGTGATAATAAATTACATAAATATTATATTTTGTAATTATAATTGTATGAAAATCATTAACTTTTTCAATAAAACCTGCATGAAAGATGCTTTTTTTGATGTGAAAAAAATAAAAAAGATGTGTAAATCAACAATGAGGATATGCGGTATGATTGTGATTTTTATCTTTCTGCAATAACAAAATCGATATGACAAACGCAAATGTTTGTACAGCGGAAAAAATATCCGCTTTTTCATGCTCACCTACTTCACTGAATCCCAGGCTCTGTTTTAAAAAAATTACCTGGAAAAAACTCATGGAAAGAGCAAAGCTTGTAATTGTATAAACCAGTGTCAACAAAATCATGCTTTTGCTCCTGAAGCCCGTTTTTACTGTGGCAAAGTATTGTTCTATATTTTGAACAATGGGCATTTTGCTGGCTTACTCATAAGAGCTTTACCTGCCTCCGTTTCATGCACAAGAAAATTCCTTATTATAAAGAAAAGGGTCATGGTTATCATTCCTGAAACATGTAAAACCCTCAAAGTCGGGACTGTGCCATACTTAGAGATAACAGCTCCAAAAATTGGTGTCAGCAAGCCAAATATCGGATTAATAATATAAAGAAGGCCAAAAACCTTATTTATTAGTGACCGGTCCTGCAATGATATGAAACACGAAAGCGAAAAAAATGCTTACTGTATTCACAATCCCTATTTCTATATCCGTTAACCCTATTTTCTTCATGTACAGCGGTGCATAATACAGTATGGCAACACCAAAAAGCTCCCATA
>JAMOAC010000376.1 GCA_023621975.1 Bacillota bacterium
AATGTACAAGGTTTCAGCGTTTCGGTCCGCCAGGATTCAGGGAATGAGACCGGATATGATGCAAACGGAAATGACGGAAGGCAGAACCTGAATGTGAAACCAAAGAACATTTCCATTGCGGTGGCAAATCCTTCTGAATTTGTTCAGACAAGGGATGACGGAAATTACCTGTATTGGAATTCAAGCACGATTAATTTAACAGCGTAATTTTTGAAGGGGGGTGAAAAAATGAGCGTCAGCCAGGTAGGAAATCAAAATGTTATGCAGGGAATAATAGACAGCAGTGCAGGAAGTGCAGCTGCAAGAAATATAGGTGAACTGGGGAAAACAGAATTTTTGAATCTTCTTGTTACGCAGCTCAGGTATCAGGACCCTTTGAATCCTGTTGACGACAAACAGTTCATTGCACAGCTTGCCCAGTTTAGTTCCCTGGAGCAGATGCAGAATATGAATAACAGTATTACTCAAAGCCAGGCTTACAGCTTACTGGGAAAGAAGGTGGAAGCAAGCGTAACGGATGAGAGCACAAAGGAAGTAACTGCCGTTCAGGGTTATGTATCTGCTGTCAAGACCAGGTTTGGAAAAGTATATGTGGTTGTCAACGGCAAAGACATTCCTGTTGAAAGCATAACAAATGTAATGGACAGCAGCTACCTTGATTCTGACATCTCGGCTTATACAGGCCTCATCGGCACTAATGTAAAGGGATGTGTATATGATCCTGATAACGGCAATGTCATTTTGGTAGAGGGCATTGTTCAGGCAATCCAAAAAGGCGTATATGAGGATTATGCCGTAGTTGACGGAGTAAAATGCGAAGTGTCCGGCATTGTTGATAAAGACGTTAACAGCCAGGAGGAAATAGAGAAGTATTTGCAGGAGAATATAGACAAGAAAGTCAGTGTTTACTTCGTTGACAGAATAACCAACGTAAAGGTGCCTGTAACTGGAACTCTCAAAGATTATTCGATTTTGGATGACGGAACTGTGAACGTTACTTTGGACGGTGTCCTGGTACCGATTGAAAGCATATCCAACATAACGAAGAAGTAGGCTTGAAAGTTCCGGATACCGATACCTGAAAACCGGAAAGAAGGTGGTTTAATGGTAGTAAATAACAGGTTCACAGAGCATATAAAAAGAATACAGGCAAATGATTTTCAGTACACGCAAAAGCGTGCTGTAAAAGACAGCGGCGAATTTGACAAACTGCTGCAGGAAAACATAATTAAGCAGTCTGAAGTCAAGTTTTCCAAGCATGCAGAGTTAAGGCTCAAAATGAGAAATATAAATCTATCAAATGAGCAGAAGGAAAAAATAAATACTGCTGTGAAAAAAGCTCAGGACAAGGGAGTTAAAGATTCCCTTATATTGATGGACAACATGGCATTTGTAGTTAACATTAAAAGCAAAACGGTAATAACCGCAGTAAACAATAATGAACTAAAAGACAATGTTTTCACAAATATTGACGGTGCTATCATCATTTAAAATCCAAACACAGCCGGACCCTTTCGGGAGGCTGCCTATTCCTGAACGACGGATGGAATAGATAGTTGAAGGAGGTCGAAATTACTATGTTGAGGTCAATGTTTTCTGCTGTATCAGGTTTAAAGGTACACCAGACTCGAATGGATGTAATAGGTAATAACGTTGCAAATGTAAATACTGTTGGATTTAAGTCGGGAAGAGTTACTTTTCATGAAGTTTTCAGCCAGACTTTAAGAGGAGCAAGTGCACCGGATTCAAGTACCGGAAGAGGCGGAATAAATCCAATGCAAATAGGGCTTGGTCTGGGGCTTGCATCCATTGATTTGATAATGACAAGAGGGAACCCTGAGAGAACGGATAATCCGACGGATCTTTCAATAGACGGCGACGGTTTCTTTATAGTCAGGAGTTCGATTTATGATCCTCCGAAATTCACAAGGGCAGGAAACTTTACGATAGACAAGCTCGGTTATCTGACATTGAACGGTATGAATGTACAGGGCTGGATGGATTACGACATAGAAACCGGAGAATTTAATACTGAAGGCGATCTAGTATCAATAAACCTGTACGAGGGCGGCCCGATACAGAATAAGAGAATAATACCGCCGAAAGTAACAGACAAGGCAGTATTTTCAGGCAACCTTAATTCCAGGGCACTGAGTGTTAGCGATTATAATGCTTCGGTACCTGCTGATCAGCAAATTACATTAGATACTCTTGAAAATGCGAAAAAGGCAATGGAAGTTCTTGAGAAACAGCAGAAAGGAAGTACCCATAGGACACCTGTAACGGTATACGACAAGTTAGGAAATGCTCATGAACTAAAGTTGAATTTCATGAAGCAGGAAGTTGTAGATGATGGCACAACGGTAAAGACCACCTGGTTTGTATTTTTTGATGGACCGGAATTCACCCACGGTACAATAACTTTTGACTCAAACGGAAATATAGTTGAAGTATCAGGACTTGACAAGATTATAGTTACTCCTCAGGGTTCAGGAACGGACAGCTTTGAAGTTACGCTGAATTTCAGCGGCCTTACGGGATATGCAGACGACAGTTCTGTCAAGCCTACTGATGTAAACGGGTATCCTACAGGAAGCCTTGTCAATTTTTCAATAGGCTCTGACGGAGTTATCACGGGTATCTACAGCAACGGTGAAAAAATGCCTCTGGCTATGATAGCCCTTGCAAGCTTTGATAACCCTGCAGGTCTGCAGAAGTTAGGAGAAAATCTGTTCCTGGACACACCTAATTCAGGTACTTATATTAAGAGAAAACCCGGTGCAGGAGTAGGTCTTTTGAATCCTGGAACTCTTGAAATGTCCAATGTAGATCTTTCAAGGGAATTTACCGATATGATAATTACTCAAAGAGGGTTCCAGGCAAACAGCCGTGTTATTACAACTTCAGATGAGATGCTTCAGGAGCTTGTAAATATTAAGAGATGATAATCATGCAAAAGGATGTTCAGCGGGTTGCTTTATTTAAGCAGCCTGCTGGACAAATAAAATGATTGGCTGCTGTGCTAAAGCTTCTGGAAATAGATCATGTAAAGATAATACTAATCCTGTAAAGCTGTAATGTAAGAATAAACAGGATTAATAACATAAACAATGGTATTTTGTCAAAAATATTGAAAAAAATGTTGAGTTTTTGGAGTAAAACTATTATGATTAGAGTAACGAGATTAAACGGTTCCATATATGTGTTAAACTGTGAACTTATAGAAACTGTAGAAGCTACACCCGATACGGTAATTACTACAACTAACGGAAAGAAATTTGTTGTAGCTGAGACGGTGGATGAAATAGTAGAAAAAGTTATTAAATATAAGGCTAAAATACAACTGATGAGCAGAATTGATTAAAAGATTTGCCGTTTAAGTAATTTAAAAAAAAGATAACAGGTGCTTATATTCAAAAGATAAAGGGGGCAAATGTTTTGGAATCAAGAAATAGTTGTATTGTTCTTCTGGTCATTATTGCAATTCTGACACTGACTTTGGCTGTTTTGGTCGGATACATATTTCTTGTCTCCAATTCCGGATCGAATAACATTAGCAATTCTGAAGCAAGCAGTGAAGTACAAAGAATAAAGGATCAGGATCTGTCTGTTATAAGTCTATTTGAAGATAACAATTTCTTTAACCTGAAAAGTGAAAATAACAAGTTAAGTGTCATACAGATAAGTGCCCAGTTGAAATATAAAAAATCAGTAAAAGGTATAAAGAATGTAGACGAAAAGATAAATTTCAATCTGGGTA
>JAMOAC010000447.1 GCA_023621975.1 Bacillota bacterium
ATATCTCCGTAAAGCTTTCCGGTTGACAGCATTCTTAATAAATTTTCGGTATGTATATTTCCGACCACTGAGCCCGATAACTCGACATTGGATGCTTTAATATTGCCGTTGATGACTGCACTGCTGCCAATAAACAAATCTCCCTGTATTTCAATGTTGCCTGTCACTTTACCGTCAATCCTCAAGGACCCTTCAGAGCTGATGTCGCCCTTGATTGTTGTATCAGCACCAATAACGGTGTTAAAGCTTTTGCTTTTTTTGCTCATCATATTATTTATTCCCCCTAAAAACAACTTCTCCCTAAAAAGCAACTGACTTAAGCCTGTTATTCAAGATATTTCAGCGGGTCTACCGGGGTCCCTCCAACATGCACTTCAAAGTGCAGGTGCGGGCCGGTACTTCGACCTGTACTTCCCACATTGGCGATTAAATCTCCCTTTTGTACTTTCTGACCTTCCTTCGCCAAGAGTTTTGAACAGTGAGCGTATAGCGTCTTTAACCCGTTGCCGTGGTTTATAATTATACAGTTGCCGTAGCCGCCTTTTCTTCCTGCAAACTCTACCACACCGCTGGCAGAAGCTTTAACCGGGGTGCCTGAATTGGCTGAAATATCCAAACCTTCATGAAAAGTTTTTTTACCTGTAAAGGGGTCTTTCCTGTATCCAAAGCTGTCATTTTTCCTGCCGGAAACGGGCCACAGCGTGGGTATTGCATCCAGGTACTTTTTGAGTTTTTCTTCCGCTTCGGTAAGGTCAACCTTGTATCCTTCGTCGGATGAATTTATTTCACTCAGGCTGTCCAACAGCTTCTTCAGCTCGGCAATATCAGCGGAAAATGAACTCGGGCTGCGGTTTCCGGACCTGCTTGCAAGGCCGCCGGCGGTGTTCATCGCTATATAATTTTCGGTGATTTCGCGGTACTTGTCGGCGTATTCCTGCAATATTTCATCCAAATTTCTTTCCCTGTTTTTCAATGCCTGCAATTCCTGGGTCCTGCTGTCCAGGAGCTCCTTTTGCTGAATGGTCAGTTGCTGGAGCTGATGAATATTTTCCTTGAGCAATTTGTTTTCCTTCCATATTGTACTTATCATTATTCCCGTACATACAAGCATTATTACCAGCATGCCCAGCATTGCGGCCAGCTTAAAATATAAAGCCGAAAACCTTATGGCCCTGACCTCACCCGAAGAATGAGGTATGATCATCACGGATGAATATTTTGTTTTATTTTTTAACTTTCCTTTAATCATATTTACCGCCACAACTGTTTTTTTATTGAAAGTTTTTCCAGTTAAATAAGGTATTAAAACTTTTATAGTTAAAATTTAATTATAAGTTGTTGTTTAAGCATTCCTTCTGCAATAATTTATATGGTTTTGTTCATTGTTAATTTATTTTCAGTTTGCTATAACCTGGTTTGTTATAACTAATTTCATTCTACAAAAAAACAAAAAGTCCTTTTTTTGTATTGATTTTTATGAAATATAGTATATCCTGGATTTTTATTCTTAATACACGGGATGAGATTAACGCACAGGATGAACAAAGAAGGGATGCGAAAAAAATTAAATTTGAGCGGGGCTTGTCGGTTTGTGTGTAAAATAGAAGGATTTTGCAAAAATAAATAGAATAATTACCATATTATGCTTAAGGCAGGTCTAATTATTATAATGGAGATGAAACGCATATGGCGAAAATAAAAAGCAGATTAACGGTAGCATTTCCGGTAATTATTTTAGTAACGGTTTTATCCGTCGTCATAACTGCAGGAGGATATTATTTCATATTGTCGAAAGCTTCGAACATTGAGAGGAATGAAAAATATATAAGCGTGATTCAGAATATACAGGATTACATATTGCAAAAGCAGGAGATCGCATCAGGCATTGTACATAATTTTAATTCGGTGCCAGAAAATGATTTCGGCAAGGTACATGCACAAGCTGATGAAGCGATTCAGAAACTGATGGGTTATTCACCGAATTTATCTGAAGATGATGTCCAGGGTTTGAAAAATTTAAAGAATATGAATGACAGCACCCTTGAAACCTACGAAAAGGAATTGCTTGTAGCCCTGGCAGGGGCTGATAAAAAAAGCATTGAAGATATATATAAAAGAAGAAAGGAAAGCTACGAAAACGTTAATTTGCTTGAGGAAGAGCTTAAGTTATCTGTGGAAGAGCGCATTTCATCGGATATAAACAGTATTAAAAAAAGGATATGGGAGCTTAAATCAAGCATAAATGAAAAAAACAGCCTGCTTGAGGAAGTTGCCGTACAGCTTAAGAAAATTGAAAAGCAGCTCATGAAAGGTGCTGATGTGGAAAGCGCAGCGGTACCTGGGGAAAATGGCACTAGAGGCACGGAAATGGTGGAGGAAGGTAAGCCTGTAGAAAGTGCTCAGGAAGGGTTCGGCACGGAGCAGGGCGGAGAGCCTGGGAAAACAACCCGGCAGGTGCAGGAAGAGGAAGCGGGAATGAATGGCCCGGCTGCCGGTGAAAATATTAACAGCGGTGATTATAAGGCAGCCGAACAGATAGGGTTGATTATAAACACTGTTAACAGCCTTGCGGCCGGCATGGAAGACGGCCTTCAGCTTTTAAATGCAAAAGTGGTGGAAAGCCTGGAAAAAGGGCTTGCTGCTTTGGCTGAAGTAAAAAGGCTGGCGACTCTTACTGATGAAAGATGCAGTTTTCCTGCCGAAGCTTTGGCAGCAGGAAGCCAGGAATTTGATGAATACAACAAGCTGGGCGAAGCCTTAAATCAATGCTTTCAGCAGCTGGAAACACTGCTTACTTCAAATGAAAGACCCAGGCTTGATGAGATAAAGGCCCTGGTCGAAGCTGCGGATGCGGAATACAATGAATTGCTGTCTGCAGTTGAAAATATAAATAAAGGGACGGTTGACAGCGCTTTTGAGAAGCTGAAGAATGAGCTGGCACAATGCATAATCATTGCAAAGGCCCTTGAAGACTCCTTTGACAAGTACCTGGCTGAAGATTTTGACACTTCCGAAAGGATAAAAACCGGGATACTGGCGGCACTTTTTGCAGTAACTCTGATATCAGTTGTACTGGGATTCGTGCTTGCCACAGCACTTTCAGGAGTGAACAGGTCAATAAAAGGAATGATAGACAACCTTGAGAAGGTACGCAGGGGAGACCTGAGAGTGCGGGTGCCGGTAACCGGAAAGGATGAATTAGGCGAGCTGGGCAGCAGGGTAAATAATGTGCTTGAAGAACATCAGGCGATTACCTGCCGTATAAGGGAAACTGCCGATGATATAAGCAAACTTAAGAGCAATCTTGCCGAATTGTTTAAATCCGGTAAAAATAACGCAAAGTATATTTCCGAAGAATTGTACGAATTTTTTGAAAACCTTAGAAGGGGCATAAAACTTCACAACGTGAAAATGTCCGGTGAAGACCCTGAATTGGAACCTGAAGATATAAGGCTGGCGGCTTCAAGTGCGTTAAATGGCGGAATAAAAGTGCTTGAAATAGCTGAAAAAGAAAAACAATCCGCATCGGAAGCGGAGGAAATACTAACAAGGGTTGCTAATACCGTTAAATCAATAACCGATTTCATAAATCAGCTCAGTGAATCATCTGGCAGGATAGGGGATATTACCAATAAGATAACAGATATTGCCTCCAAGACCAACCTGCTGGCGCTTAACGCTGCAATTGAGGCGGCAAGGGCAGGAAAGGAAGGACAGGGATTCACTGTTGTCGCGGAAGAAATTAGAAAGC
>JAMOAC010000233.1 GCA_023621975.1 Bacillota bacterium
GATTGAATTCTTCAGGCTTATTACTTATTAAGCCGAAATGATATAAAAGAGCCTGAACGATTCTTTCGGATGCCCTTCCGTCCCCATAAGGATTTACCGCCTTTGACATTTTTGAATATTCATTTGCATCATCCAGTAATTGTGTGGCAAGGTCTATTATATTTCCCATATTTGTGCCTGCCAACTTTACGGTACCGGCTTCCACTGCCTCGGGCCTTTCCGTTTCGTTTCTCAGCACAAGGACAGGTTTTCCTAAAGAAGGAGCTTCTTCCTGAAGTCCTCCTGAATCCGTCAATATCATGTAAGACCTGTCAATCAGGTTGTGCATATCCTGAACGCCTACAGGTTCAATAAGATGAACGCGTGGATGTCCCCCCAGAATTCTCCTGGCTGTTTCCTGAACTACAGGGTTTAGGTGAACCGGGTATACTATTTCAACATCACTATAGGTATCAGCAATATGCCTTAGGGCTTTACATATATTTTCAAGAGGCTTGCCCAGGTTTTCTCTTCTATGGGCTGTTACCGTCAGCACTCTTCTGTTGATGAAGTCAATTTCATTTAAATGCCTGTTTTCAAATATGTAATCTTTTTTTACAGTTGTCTTCAAGGCATCTATTACAGTATTTCCTGTCAAATAAATATTTTGCGGGTTCACGCCTTCCCTGACGAGGTTGGCCTTATTGGTACGCGTAGGTGAAAAGTGCAAGTCGGATAGCACGCCTGTAAGCCTTCTGTTAATTTCCTCGGGGAATGGAAAATACTTGTCGAAAGTTCTTAAGCCTGCTTCAACGTGACCGACTTTTATATGCCTGTAAAAGGCTGCGAGGCTTCCGACAAATGTCGTGGTGGTATCGCCGTGAACAAGCACTATGTCAGGGTTTTCTTTTTCAAGTACCTTGTCCAGCCCAAGAAGGGCATTTGTAGTTATATCAACAAGTGTCTGCCTGTCTTTCATAATGTTGAGATCATGATCAGGGACAATTTCAAAGATCTCCAGTACCTGATCCAGCATCTGGCGATGCTGGGCTGTAACACATACAACAGATTGAATTGAATCATATTTCTTCAGCTCTTTTACGAGAGGAGCCATTTTTATTGCTTCCGGTCTTGTACCAAATACGGTCATTACCTTTATACTTCGCAATTTCATCTTCCCTTTTCATATAGTTTTAAATTTTCTCATTTTTCTTATTATACTTTAAAAATAAAAATAAAAAAATATCATGATAAAAACCATGATATAAATTTTGCCATCAAAAGCCATTACAAAATTATCAGAAATCTTCGAAAAATTCACTTCAAAATCTTCGTAAAATCAACTCATGATGAATGCTGTGCATTGCTTACATCTTTTATAACGGCTTCTTCATTGTTATCCATAGATTCGTCGTTACCTATTTCGGAAACTTCAAGGCCTTTGTCCTGTATATTTTCATCGACGGAGATATTTTCATTATCCTGTTTAACTTTATCCACTAAGAAACTTTCATCGTTGCTATTATCACTGCTGCCATTGCCTGCGCTTTTTACAGGTGTGTTGACGTAGTTGCTGCTTCCGACTTCGCTCATGAATTTTGCGCCGCCGATTATGAATACAGAAACTGCGACGAGCAGAATCATGGCGCTTAATACGCCCCTGTCAGCCAAAACAATGGCGCACAGTCCAAGAGCCGCACTTACGGTGTAAATCATTACTACCGATTGCTTGTGGCTAAGGCCCATATCTATCAGTCTATGATGCAGATGCCCCCTGTCAGCTTCCATTATAGGCCTTCCATTGATAAGCCTTCGGAAAATTGCAAAAATCGTATCAAAAAGGGGAACACCGAGTACCAGCAGAGGAATGGCGATAGATATTGTAGCATAGGACTTCAGAGTTCCCTCTATTGAAATAACACTAAGGGTGAAGCCCAGAAAGGCTGCACCGCTTTCTGCCATAAATATCTTGGCGGGGTTGAAATTAAACGGTAAAAAACCAAGTGTAGCGCCTGCAAGGGCAATCGTAATTATTGAAGTATAAATTACAACGCTTATATTCACATCCGTTCTCAGTATGGATATAAAAAACAATGACAGCGATGATATCGATGATACTCCGGCTGCAAGCCCGTCAAGGCCGTCGATAAGATTAACGGCATTGGTGATGCCCACAATCCACAGTATTGTAAGGGGGTATGAAATGTACGGGCTGAGTATGGAGATGCCCGAGGGAGCAAAGGGGTTTGTAATGGTTTCAATTCGTGTATCACCGATAATTACTACCGCCAATGCTGCAAGCGTCTGGAATGCAAGTTTTGTTTTGGCCCTAATCTGCTTTACGTCATCCAGTATACCCATTATTTCAACTATCAATGCACCTGTTAATAACCCGACAAGCTCACGGTTAGCCTTAAAAATATTGGGGATAGTTATAACGGCAAAAAGTACCGAGATAAGAAAGCCAGTAAAGATGGCTGTCCCACCCAGTCTGGCAATGGGTTTTTTGTGCATTCTTCTTTTATCTCTCGGAACGTCCACCGCACCTATCTTAAAAGCCAGCATTTTGGCAATAGGAGTAGCGGAGAACGAGACAATAAACGCGAGAGCAAAAGTTATCAAATATTCAATAAACAATGTTAAACACCTTCCATAGTGAAGTTACTGTATTCCTACAGTTTAACAACATCTATCCCGGCTTCTTCCAAAAGCTCCATGGATAATTCGTCAGGATAATCACCTCTGAATACAATTTTCTTAATGCCGGCATTTATCGCCATCTTGGCACACATAACACAGGGCTGATGAGTTACATAAAGCGTGCCGCCTTTTACACTTGTCCCGGAATAGGCGGCTTGTACTATGGCATTCTGCTCGGCATGAATGCCTCTGCACAATTCATGCCTCTGTCCTGAAGGGATATTCAATTTTTCCCTTAGGCAGCCTCTTTCCAGACAGTGTGAACATCCTGACGGGGCGCCGTTATAACCTGTGGACAAAATGCGCTTGTCCTTGACAATAAGAGCTCCTACCTGACGCCTTAAGCATGTAGAGCGGGTTTTAACAAGCTCTACTATATCCATAAAATACTCATCCCATGATGGCCTCATAGCACTACCCCCATATTAGGCTTACGCAATGTACTTACTTTGTGCCGAACAGTCTGTCGCCTGCATCACCGAGACCGGGAACAATATAGCCGTGTTCGTTAAGCTTTTCATCAACTGCTGCACAATATATGCAAACATCAGGGTGATCCCTGTTAATGCGCTCAATACCGGTCTTGGATGCGATAAGGCACATAAGTTTTATATTGGTAATGTTCCTTTGCTTCAAAAAGCTTATTGCAGCTGAAGCAGAGCCGCCTGTTGCCAGCATGGGATCGAGAATAACCATTTCTCTTTCTGCTGCGTCCACAGGAAGTTTGCAGTAGTATTCAACAGGTTCAAGGGTCTCGGGATCTCTGTATAAGCCTATGTGTCCGACTTTGGCCATGGGCAGGAGGTTTAGCATTCCTTCAACCATACCGAGACCTGCACGGAGTATGGGAACGATACCCAGCTTTTTGCCGGAGATGACTTTTGTCTTGGCGATTCCTACGGGAGTTTCGATTTCAACCTCCTTCAGGGGCATGTCCCTCGTGACCTCATATCCCATGAGCATGGCAATTTCCGACACAAGTTCCCTGAATTCTTTGGTGTTGGTATTTTTATCTCTTAAAAGGGAAATTTTGTGTTGGATTAATGGATGATCAAACAAAAACACGT
>JAMOAC010000318.1 GCA_023621975.1 Bacillota bacterium
GACTTTCATAGGGCTGATGGTAGAAATTGCATGCTTGTAAACCAGTTGCTGTCTGCCGTCAGTTTCAAGCACAACAGTAAAATTATCAAACCCTTTTACAATACCCTTTAACTGAAAACCATTTGTCAGATATATCGTAACGGGAATATGCTCTTTTCTGACCTGGTTAAGAAAAACATCCTGCAAGTTGATATTGGCCTTATTCACGAGTAATCCTCCTCTATTGTATCTATTTTTTTTCTCAAATGGAAAAGCTTAATTAATATTATACTTTAAATTATTATATTACATACCCTATTCTACAAGAAAATTCCAGTCGATGCAAGATAGTCTTTAATTTTTTCTAATATCTCACCATCATTATTATACTTATCCATGTCAATCCAGTGGACATCCTCAATTCTTTTAAACCAAGTAATCTGCCTTTTGGCATAGCGCCTCGTTTCCCTTTTCAGTATTTCCACCGCTTCAGCCAGTGAATATTCTCCTCTCAGATAAGCTAATATCTCTTTATACCCAAGCCCCTGCATAGCTATCGTATTCTTGTCGTAACCAAGCTCTACAAGTTTTTTCACTTCGTCTACGAGGCCCTTTTCAATCATGACATCCACTCTTTTGTTTATTCTGTCGTACAACTTTGCCCTATCCATGATAAGACCGAATTTTATGTAATTATACTCAGGAGGTTTAAGCCTTGAAACCTTCTGAAAGTGTGATATTGTTTTGCCCGTCGATTTATAAACCTCAATTGCCCTTATTATCCTCTTTATATCATTTACATGTATTTTCCTGGCGGCCTCGGGGTCGATAGCTTTCAGCTTGTCATGCAGGTAGGCACTTCCCTTCTCATCAGCCTCCTTTCTTAATTTTTCTCTTAGATTCCAGTCGGTTTCAATTTCCGAAAAGTCAATGTTGTATATTAATGAATTTATATAGAGTCCGGTTCCGCCTACTATTATTGGGATTTTCCCCTTTGATATAATTTCTTTTATATATTCCAGGGCTTTTTTCTTATACTTCGCAACACTGTATTCTTCATTGGGATATACTTCGTCAATCAGGTAATGCTTTATTCCGCCCATTTCTTCCCTGGTCGGCTTCGCAGTACCTATGTCCATAAATTTATATATCTGCATGGAATCGGCTGAAATTATTTCTCCGCCGATTTCCCTTGCAAGCTCAATTGACAACCTTGTTTTTCCCGATGCAGTCGGTCCGAATATTACTATCACATCACGCTTAATGATTACCAACCCCTTAGTTGAAATCAAACAATGCGTTTAAACATTTTTTCAAGTTCGTTTTTACTTATCTTTATTATTGTTGGGCGCCCGTGGGGACAGGTAAACGGGTTTTTCAACCTGGAGAGTTCATTAAGCACATTTCTTATTTCAATTTCGTCAAGTTTCTTATTGGCTTTTACTGCAGACTTGCAGGCAATTGTATAAAGTGTTTCTTCTGCTACAAGCACCCTGTCTTTCCCCTTTACGCTGCCCAGATAATCCAAAACTTCCATGAATGTCTCTTTTATACTGTATTCGTCACTTCCATATGGTATCGAACGGAGTATAATTGAATTATTTCCAAATTCGTCATATATATAACCCATTTTTTGCAAAAATTGCTTTTCTTCTTCAAGCAATTTGCACTCCTGGTAAGTTAGCTGTAAAACCAAAGGTGAAATCAGTTCCTGTGCCAGAGGTTTGTTATTATAGTAATGATCTTTAAGCCTTTCAAACATTATTCTTTCGTGGGCTGCATGCTGGTCGATCAGGTACAGGTAATCATTACCCTGAAGGATTATATAAGTTGAAAACGCCTGCCCTATGATTTTCATTTCAGTAAGTGGCTGCTGCTCCTCACTGTATTCAATATCTTCCGCTTGTCTTACTTCAGCTTCTTCATATAACGGCTCTTTCGAGTCAATTTCATGCATGCCCGCACGGTGCGTGCTTATTTCCTGCATTCCCGCTTCCTGCATGTTTATTTCCTGCATGCTTACTTCCCGAATGTTTGCTTCATTCATGCTTGCTTTTTGCGTGCTGATTCCCTCAGTGCTTATATCCAGGTTATTTCCAGCTGCAGATGCCTGCAGCCGTTCAAACTGTTCCCTTGCAGCTGTTTGCTGATTTATTTGCTTGCCTGTTTGCTTATTTGCTTGCTGATTCGGCGCGCTCCCCTGATCGAATTCCTGCAATTTATGCTGAATAAAAGGCAGCTGTTCAGCTTTTTTCTCGTATTCACTTACAACTTCACGGCTTGCGACATATTCGTTTCTCTTTTCAGGCATAATTTCAGTTTCGCGCCCAGGTTCATTCATGCGTGGTAACTTGCCAAATCCGCTGTCAGGACTGATATTTATTTTTTGCTGGACGTACTTTTCTTCATTAAGCGTCCTGCCGGTATTTCTGAATTGTTTAATATATTTATCAGCATATATTTCCTTTATTGGAGACTGATTTAAAATAGCGCTGTTTACGGCAAAGTAGACACTCCTGAAAATATCCTGCTCATTTGAAAACTTTACTTCCATTTTTGACGGGTGAACATTTACATCAATTAAAAACGGGTTTATCTGTATTTTTAAGATAATAAAGGGATACTTGTTTTTCATGAGCAGCGTCTTGTATGCCTGATCAATTGCAGATGTTACCACTTTGCTTTTTACAAATCTCCCGTTCACATAAATGGACTGGTGGTTTCTGTTTGACCTCGAAATTTCCGGTTTTCCGGCATAGCCGGTTATTTTCACCATTTCATCCTCATAATTAATTTCAACTACACTCTTTGCAATATCCTTACCGTATATGCAGTAAATCGTGCTTAACAAATCATTATTTCCCGGAGTATGAATTACTTTGGAACCATTATTTGTAAAACTGAAAGAAATTCCCGGATTCCCCAGGGCTATCCTGTTTATTATGTCTGCAACGTGTCCTGCTTCAGTACTGTCCTTTTTTAAGAATTTATACCTTGCGGGAGTATTAAAGAACAAATCCCTTACAATTATTGTAGTGCCGACAGGACATCCTGTCTGCCTTACATCCTTAATTATTCCCCCGCTCACTTCCACAATCATACCGTCAGGATTTTCCCTTGTCCTTGTAATAAGCTGAACATTTGAAACGGCTGCTATGCTTGCAAGGGCTTCCCCTCTGAATCCAAGGGTGGTTATGGAATCAAGATCCGCGGCATTGGTTATCTTGCTGGTGGCATGCCTTTCAAAAGCAATCTCCACGTCATCTTTTTCAAATCCTGACCCGTTGTCAGATACTTTTATATATTTAATTCCTCCGTTTTTTATTTCAACGGATATTGTATCTGCACCGGCATCTATTGAGTTTTCCACCAGTTCCTTTACTACGGAAGCAGGCCTTTCTATGACCTCCCCTGCAGCAATTTTATTGGAAGTATTTTCGTCCAGGATTATAATTTTTCCCATGATCAACCTTTCCTTAATTTCTGTTGCATTTTATAAAGGGTGTTTAACGCATCAAGCGGCGTTATGGTTGAAATATCCATGTTTTTTATTTCATTTATAATTTCATCTTCATTTCTTAAAGATTTACTTACTGAAAAAATGTCAAGCTGCCCTTCCATTGGGGCTATTTGGCTTTTTCGCATTCTTCTTTCCTTTTTGCTTATATTGGCATCTTCAAGCTCTGCCAAAATTTCCTTTGCCCTTTTAATTACCGGTTCAGCAACCCCGGCAAGCTTTGCAACCTGTATTCCGTAGCTGTC
>JAMOAC010000519.1 GCA_023621975.1 Bacillota bacterium
ATGAATTCTTTTCAACTATCGGAAGCACCAGTTCCGTAACTATTTCTTCCACTTTTCTTTTTGCCATCCTGTAAAAACCTCCATAACAAAAAATAATTTACAGCCCACCGCGTTCAGAAATAATAGTAAAGAGTGGGAAAGACCCACTCTTCACCGGTTAATTACATATTTGCTTTAGTCCAAAAGTATTATATCACTATTATTTGCATTAATCAAGAACTTATTCACACATTATGCTGCTATACGGCTGATGAAAACAGGGCAAATCAAAACAATGTCAGCTGGCTGCTTTCCGGCAGTCCCTCAAGACATCCGTGGTTTTGCAAAATTTCAATCACGGATTTGCTGACTTTGCCTCTGATCCTTAAATCGTCAATTGATTTGAATTCTCCTTCCCTGCGGGCCTCAACAATATTCTGTGCAGCAGCCGTCCCAAGACCCTGAAGGGAATTCAACGGAGGCCTTATACCTTTAGAGGTAATCTTGAACCTGGTCGCATCTGAATCATACAAGTCCACAGGCAGGAACTTTATGCCTCTTGCATACATTTCATTTACCACCTCAAGTATGGTAAGCACGTTTTTCTCCTTCTGCGACAAATTATTGCCCTGCTGCTCAAGTTCCTTTATCTTGTTTCTCACCCTGTCCCGTCCCCTGGTCATCAGTTCGGCATCAAAATCATCCGCTCTAACCGTAAAATATGCAGCATAGAAGGCTTCAGGGTAATATACCTTGAACCACGCTATTCTGAAAGCCATCATGACATATGCAGCCGCATGGGCTTTAGGGAACATATATTTGATCTTTTTGCACGACTGTATATACCAGTCAGGAACGTTGTGTTCCCGCATTACCTGTTCGTATTCCTCTTTCAGCCCCTTACCCTTTCTGACATCCTCCATTATTTTGAAAGCCGTCTTGGGAGGCAGCCCTGCATGCATCAGGTAAAGCATTATATCATCCCTGCAGCATATTACCTGTGAAAGTGTTGCAGTTCCGTTTCTTATCAAATCCTGGGCATTGTTAAGCCATACGTCTGTACCGTGGGACAGGCCTGAAATCCTTATCAGTTCCGAAAACGTGGTAGGCCTTGTGTCCACCAGCATCTGTCTTACGAATTTGGTCCCGAATTCAGGTATTGCCAAAGTACCTACTTCGGAATCGATATCTTCCGGCTTAATACCCAGCGGCTCGGTACTGCTGAATATGCCCATTGTTCGTTTCTCTCCGAGGGGTATGGTCCTTGCATCAACCCCTGTAAGATCTTCAAGCATTTTAATTACCGTCGGGTCATCATGCCCGAGTATGTCAAGCTTAAGTATGCTGCCGTGAAGAAAATGATAGTCAAAGTGCGTCGTAATGACATCTGATTCAACATCGTCCGCTGGCTTTTGTATAGGCGAAAAATCATAAATCTCCTTGTTCTGCGGAACAATCATTATACCGCCGGGGTGCTGACCCGTTGTTCTTTTTACTCCCGTACATCCCCTGACAAGCCTGTTGATTTCCGCACTTGTGACTACACGGCCTCTTTCATCAAGGTAATTTTTTACAAATCCGTACGCTGTCTTTTCGGCTATTGTTCCAATGGTTCCTGCCCTGAAAACATGACCTTTACCGAACAGTTCCTCGGTATATTTATGAGCAACAGGCTGGTATTCCCCCGAGAAATTCAAATCTATATCCGGCTCCTTGTCCCCGTCAAACCCCAGAAACGTCTCAAAAGGTATGTCATAGCCGTCTTTCTTAAGGGGTTTTCCGCACCTGGGGCAATCCTTGTCCGGCAGGTCAAAGCCGCACTCAATGCTTCCGTCGGTTATAAACTCTGAATACTTGCAGTGTTCACATATATAATGCGGCTGCAGCGAATTAACCTCGGTAATTCCCACCATATTGGCGACAAATGAAGAACCTACCGAACCTCTTGACCCAACCAGATAGCCATCGCTGTTTGACTTGCGGACAAGCTTCTGTGCTATGAGGTACATAACGGCAAAGCCGTTCTTGATTATTGAATTAAGCTCTTTTTCCAGCCTGTCCTGGACTATCTTGGGAAGAGGATCCCCATAAATTTCCTTTGCCCTGCTGACCGCAAGCTCTTTAATTTCCTCATCTGCGTTTTCCATATGAGGCGGAAACGTTCCTTCCGGTATTGGAGCAATATTGTCAACCATGTCAGCAATTTTGTTTGTATTTGTAACAACAACTTCAAATGCCTTTGCTTCGCCCAGATAGCTGAATTCCTCCAGCATTTCATCGGTGGTCCTGAAATACAGCGGTGCCTGGTTGTCTGCATCGCTATAGCCCTGGCCCGCCATTAGAATCCTTCTGAAAACCTCATCCTCAGGATCAATAAAATGTACGTCGCAGGTTGCTACGACCGGTTTTCCGAACTTTTCACCCAGTTCCACGATCCTGCGGTTAATGTTTTTCAGGTCTTCCACACTGTTTACCTTTCCGCTGTCCACAAGAAACTGGTTGTTGCCCAGGGGCTGTATTTCAAGGTAATCATAGAACCTTACAATTCTTGCGATTTCATCATCGCTCCTGTTTTCAAGAATTGCCGTGAACAGCTCTCCTGCCTCGCAGGCACTTCCCAGTATAAGCCCTTCCCTGTAAGCCATAAGCAGACTCTTGGGCATCCGCGGCCTTTTATGATAATACTTCAAATGGGATTCCGAAATAAGCTTGTACAGGTTTTTCAACCCCACCTGGTTCCTTACAAGTATTATGCCGTGATACGAATGCGCATTCATATAGTTTACATTACTCTCAAAAGCGCCCTGTATCTCATCAATCGTGCTTACATTTTTGGACTTTAATATTTCCAGGCATTTTAAAAATATGTTGGCAGTAGCCTCGGCATCATCGACCGCCCTGTGGTGATTGTCAAGCCTTACCCCAAGGTGCTTTGCCACGACATCCAGCTTGTGCTTTTTAAGTTCAGGAAACATGTTTCTTGAAAGCTGAAGCGTGTCAATTATCGGATTCTTTAATTCAATATTCAGCTTCCTCGCATTGTATCTTATAAACCCTGTATCAAACATGGCATTATGCGCCACAAAAGGCAAATCGCCCACAAACTGCAGAAAATCGCTCAGAACTTTTTCTATGGGCTGAGCGTCCTTTACCATATCATCGTTTATGCCTGTCAGCCTGACAATGAATTCCGGTATGGAAATCCCGGGATTTACAAATGTGCTGAACCTGTCGACAATTTGTCCGTTATGGATTTTTACTGCACCTATTTCTATGATTTTATCCGTTACAGCGTCAAGACCGGTAGTTTCAATGTCAAATACGACAAACCCGTCATCAACGGAATGGCTGTTGGCATTATAGACGACCGGTATGTCATCGTCGACCAGATAGCATTCCACGCCGTATATTACCTTGATATTGTTTTTCTTTGCAGCCTTATAAGCATCGGGATAAGCCTGAACCACCCCATGGTCGGTAATGGCTATCGCCTTGTGCCCCCATTTTGCAGCTCTCTCAACCAGCTCTTCGGCGGATGTAACGCCGTCCATGGCACTCATTTGCGTGTGCAGGTGCAATTCCACCCTCTTTTCTTCTGCCGTGTCCATTTTTTCCTGCTTTGGGAGCTTCACAATGTCACAAGCCATTATCACCGGTTCTCTCATAAACTTGTCATACTGGGCTTCGCCACGGACTTTAACATATGTACCCTCTGTGATCTTTTCCCTGTATATTTCAACCTTGTCCTTT
>JAMOAC010000505.1 GCA_023621975.1 Bacillota bacterium
ATGGAAGCAGCTGAGAAAATTTATCATGACCTCTGCAATGCCGGGATTGAAGTAATGCTTGACGACAGAGATGAAAGGCCCGGTGTGAAATTCAAGGATGCCGACCTGATTGGAATTCCCATAAGGATAACGGTAGGAAGAAAAGCCGGCGAAGGAATTGTTGAATACAAGCTTAGAAAGGATAAAAATGTTGAAGAGTTAAAAATTGATGAGGCCGTAAACAAAGCCATTATGGAGGTAAAATCAGCGCTGGAAAAAAACAGACCCTGAAAATAAAGGATTGAAATAAGCCCTTTAATACATTGAGACCGATACATTGAAAAAGTAGAAGTATATTCATAATTTGGAATGGATATCTTCTACTTTTTTCTTTTTTAGGTTTCTCTTATGTAAATAATTCAGATAATTTTGTTAATACTATAATCAGTATGTTTTATCAAAAAAAGTATCTGCTTCAACAAAAAATTGAAACGGATATATTATTTACAGGTAATTGGAGGGATTATATGAAGAAAAAGCTGATTTTACTTATTGTACTTACTCTTATCATCACATCGGTTCCGGGGATTTCCAATTGGGGTGTGCAGAATGTGGAAGCTGCGACGACATTCCAAAAAGTTAATTTTGTTGATGGGGAAGTTACAGCATATTACCTGAATGTTAGGCAGGGCCCTTCATCGAAGTACAGGATTGTGTGCGTGCTTGAAAAGGGAGATAAAGTTAAGATTTTCGGAAAGATCGGGAACTGGTATGCCATTTACGAATTGAAATCAGGTTGTGTAGGTGCGGTTAACAGCAAGTATATAAAAGTAGCCGGAAGCACACAAACTCAGGCACCGAAGCAGACTACGCAACCAAAGCCACAGCCTAAGCCAACTCCTCAGCCTCAGCCACAACCACAACCACAACCTGAAACACCGCCTGCTACGGAAACACCCGGTACGGAACTGGAAGTATCTAAAGAGGAACAAGAGCTGTTGAATCTTGTAAATAAGGCCAGAGCGGATGCCGGATTAGAACCACTCAAGTTTGATATGGAACTGATGAAAGTGGCAAGGCTGAAAGCAAAAGATATGGTTGAAAAGAATTACTTCTCTCATCAGTCACCGACTTACGGTTCACCTTTTGACATGATGAGACAGTTTAATATTGAATTCAGGACTGCCGGAGAAAACATTGCAGGTAACAGAACAGTGGAAGGAGCTTTCCAGGCCTGGATGAATTCAGAAGGCCACAGAAAGAATATTCTTAACGGAAAATTTAACTACACGGGCATAGGAATAGTGGAAAGCAAGAGTTACGGATTGATACTCGTACAGATGTTTATAGGAAAATAATTCATGGGAACTGCATGTGCAGAAAGTGAAGAAGGCTGCCTGAAAAGGCAGCCTTTTTTGCGCCTGGAATTGCAGAAGGATCATGAAAGAAGCACGAAAGAGGTACCCTGGTGCTTCTTTTTTATTTTTTGTCTGTAACTTTTATAAGCATACTTTTGTTAATTTTATAATCAACATTTTAATCACAATGGAAAACTGATACAATGCAGAGAATACAAAAGTTAACTATTGAAGCCATAAATTTTGTATTTATTATGTAAACAGCTAATGATATAATGAAAAATGGCTGAATTCTCCAAGAAATTTGGAGAAACGGGGGATAACATTTTGGGGTTAATTCCGTTAAGATGACAGCCCTGCAGTATAAAGACAGGGGAAACAGGAACGGAAAGGTCTCTCTTCTGCCTAACCCGTCAACTAACCTCGTAAGCTTAAAGGAAGGGGTGTTAACATGCATACGAATAAGAGAAAGCATGCCTTTCTGACAGGTGCGGCAACCGTAATCTCTATCTGCTTTTTTAGTACTTCAGCGGTTTTTGCAGCACCGTCATTACTTGTAAGGGGTATGCGCGGAGAATCGGTAAAAGTTCTCCAACAGGATTTAAAGAAGTTAGGGTATTTTAACGCAGCAGTAACGGGTTATTATGGAAGCATTACTGAAGCAGCCGTAAGGAAACTGCAGAAAGACTACGGATATCTTGTAGACGGAAAAGCCGGTAAAAATACGCTGGGCCTTATAGACAAACTGCTAAAAAAAGATGATAGCAGTACCCCTGCTGCAAGAAGTGCATCATCGAGAACCTCAACCGTACTGAAGAAGGGTATGAGAGGCGAAGCCGTAACCGCGTTACAGAATGACCTGAAAAAGCTCGGATATTTCAATGCAAATTGTACGGGCTATTATGGCAGCATAACGGAAGAAGCGGTAAAGAAGCTGCAGAAAGATCACGGCTGTACGGTTGATGGAATTGCAGGAAAGCAAACTTTCAGCGTAATTGAAAAATTGCTTGGAAATGCTTCCAAAAGCAGCACTGCCAAAAGCAGCAGAGGAGAAACAACAGAAAGACCGGCGTCAAAAAACCAGAATTACATGATGCCCTGGTTCGGAGGGGCTGAAAATGTTTTTGCCATAGGGAAGGTGGCAACAGTATACGATATAGATTCCGGAAAGAGCTTCAAGGTTAAAAGGACTTATGGTCATAACCATGCGGATTGTGAAACCCTTACTGCTAAAGATACTCAAATATTGAAGTCAATTTATGGTGGCCAGTGGAGCTGGTCAAGAAGAGCCATTATAGTTGACGTAGACGGAGTAAAAATCGCAGCTTCCATGGCTGGAATGCCTCATGCAGGCAGTGATAAGGCTGCGGCAAATGCGTACATAAAATCAAGAAGCGGCGGCTATGGTGCCGGTACAAATCTTGATGCGATTAAAGGAAATAACATGGATGGAGTTTTCGACATCCATTTTTATAAAAGCAAGACACACGGCTCAAACAAAGTAGATGAAGCCCATCAAAACATGGTAAAGAAAGCTGACGAGTGGGCAAAAAAGAATTACTAGACTATTAATTTATTAAATTATTAAATTTGGCGGATGCAAAAACAGGGGAGAAGAAATTAATTCTCCCTTTTTTGTTGTGCATCCAGCATGGGCAAACTTCAGCCAGTTATTCTGTATTTTGAACTTTAATTTTGAACCACTCAGGCTTTCTTATAAATGTGTTCATGTCCATGCATTAAGCCTTATTGTACATCTCTGTTGTATTCGGAAATCCGTTCAAGCTTTGAGGAAATGCAGTGAGTGGCAGTTATGACTGCGATATGATATCATATTTTATGAAAACAAAAATATCAAAAAGTTGGAAGACTTTTTATTAAATGCTTATATTAACAAAAAAATAATGGGAGGGAGATGTACATATGGGTAAGTTAACGGTAAAATACAGTAATCCAAAGGGATTATATGATTCAAAGTTTTACAGTCAGGTAGTTGCAGTCAGCGGTAAAGGCAAGACAATTTATATTGGCGGACAAAATGCCATTGATGCCGAAGGAAAATTGGCAGGACAGGGCAATTTTGAACTCCAAACGAGACAAGCTCTGGAGAATATTAAAATAGCCCTGTCTTCTGAAAATGCAACTTTTGATGACGTCATAAAGCTCAATATTTATATGGTTGGCGGATGTGATCCGGCTGTCGGATTCAAGGTATTCAGGGAAACGGTTGGTGAGCTTAAAAATCCTCCTTTGATTACGGTTCTCAAAGTTGCAGGACTTGCTAATCCCTTATGTCTGATTGAAATTGACGCAATTGCTGTAGTGGAAGAAAATGAAGATTGCGGGCAATGAAAAGAACAGAATAAAATGAATGATGA
>JAMOAC010000064.1 GCA_023621975.1 Bacillota bacterium
ATATATAACTCATGGTACTCCTTTGCTAATGTTTTTCTTGGTCGTTAAACATTTTACAATGGATTACCATGAGTTTTCTATATATTACGGCATTTTATTTTACAACTTCCCTTTCATAGTTTCTGAGCAAATCTTCAAAAGTATCTCTTCTTCTTATTAATACCGTACTGCCGTTCTCTTTAATAAGAACTTCAGCAGGCCTCAACCTGTTATTATAATTGGAGCTCATGGAATAACCATATGCGCCGGCATCCATTACACCAATGATGTCTCCTTCCTCTAATTCGGGCAAAAGCCTGTCTTTTGCTATTATATCACCACTTTCGCAGATGTTGCCGACCAGTGTTACCGGTTTTTGCGGTACTGCTGTATTGCACCCGTTCTTGTAGACTTCTATGTCATGATGAGAATCGTACATGACAGGGCGCACCAGGACGTTAAATCCGATGTCCGTACCTACAAAGCATATTTCGCCGTTTTGTTTGACCGCATGTACCGTTCCGAGAAGCACACCGCATTCTGCCACTATGTAGCGGCCCGGTTCAATTTTGAAAAGCACCTTTTTGCCGTATTTATCGGTCCAGCGGTTCAAAACTTCGTCAAGTTTCTCTCCGACATAAGCAAGGTTTAACCTTTGCTGCCCTTCCTGCTTGCGGTATGGTATGCCAAACCCACCACCGAAATCAATAAAATCCAGATCCTCAAACTGTTCTGCAATATCAAGTATATATTTTGTACTTTCGATGAATGGTTCCGGCTCCATGAAAAGAGACCCTATATGCTGGTTTATGCCTGCAAGTTTCAAGTTGTATTCCTTGAGTATTTTTTTTACTTCATCAACATATTCAGCATTTACACCAAACTTTGTCTTTTTGCCCCCTGTCACCACCTTTTCGTGATGTCCCGCACCAATACCGGGGTTAAAGCGGACAGCCACCTTCCCTCCCGGATTCAGCTTTCCATACTGTCTCAACTGTGAAAGGGAATCAACGCTGGTGATAATCTCCCGGTCGATGGCAAATTTCATTTCATCTTCTGATACATTGTTGGGGACAAAAAATATTTCTTCCGGTTCAAAACCTGCTTTCAAAAGCACGTATATTTCTCCGGGCGACATGGCATCGGCATATAAGCCTTCAGAATGTATTATTTTCAGAAGTTCAATGTTTGAATTCGCCTTTACGGAAAAGTTGACCTTGAAGTTCGGATATGTAACCAGGTTTGCCATTTCACGGCAACGCTGGCGCAATATCTTTTCATTATATACATACAAAGGGCTTCCATATTCCTTTAATAACTCTTTAGGAGATGTATTTCCATAAAACCCTACATTTTCAGTAAAATAATTATTTTTCATGCACCGCACCCCCACTGTTCCGGCTTTACTTTTTACTCTACTTGAATATCGGATTTGTTGACGTACTGCTTTCAAATTTTTTTGATGTCGAATAATTTTTTTAACTATAAAACATGGCACACTTTTTGTCAACCGATTTTTTTATCTTTTTTCATTTTTATCCTTTTCATTTTTTCTCATTTTCTGCTTTCTGCATCATTCATAGCTCACCTGTATTTTCCATCACCCTTTGTTCAGATCTTTCTTTCCTTTCCTTACCATCTCATAACAGCCCAAAACCAGAAGAAATACCCCGAACCATTTTCTAAGGGCAGTGCTTGAAAGCGATACGGCAAATATGGACCCGGCAAATGCACCCAGCAACCCTGCTACTGTTATGGGAAGAGCCATCCTGAAATCAATGCTTTTGTTTTTGATATGTATAATAAGGGCAACTATAGCCGTTGGTATAAAAAAAATAAGATTGACGCTTTGAGCTATATGTTGATCGGGCTTTGCAAACAATACAAGCGCAGGTATAAGTATGGTCCCTCCACCTATTCCCATACCGCTTATAATGCCTGCTGCAATCCCTATTATAAACAGAATCACCTCTTCACCACCCGTCTGTCAAAAAATCATCCTTAAAGCCGCTATTATCATAAACAATGCAAAAATTTTCCTCAGCACATTTGCGGGACATTTTTTTAATAATCCGGCACCTATATAACCTCCGATCATGCCGCCGAGTATTACTTTCCACGTAATGTTCCAGTCTATAAATCCGTTTGAAATATAAAAAAATGCACTTACCACGGTCAGCGGAAGAATAATGGCTATTGCACTTGCATGAGCTTTATGCTCCTCTGCTCCAAGAAGTAGTGTCATGGCCGGAACTGCAACAGAACCGCCACCGGAACCAAATAGGCCATTTACTATTCCTGTAACCATACCTATTGCCATATATTTTAAATATCTTTTTTTGCTTTTGTTATTCTTATCCATCTTTAACCTACCGTTTCTTTTGCTTCTTCAGTTCATATTTTTCAAAATTTTCGTTTTAATATGCAGGTAAAAATAAAAACAATTTATTATTTTTTTACAAAACAGTATCAAGTCATTGTATTATATATTATAATTATAATTGATTACATAAATTATTCTGTGTCAACGATAACATATAACGATAACATATTTTGAACAAAGGTGGACTGGTCATTTTGAAAACTCCGTTCAGTGCAATGATAATTATTATTCTATTAACGGTATTTTTTGCATTTGGTCCATTACCTTCGCATTATGCATCAGCAAAAAACGCAGAATATTTCGTAACAAAATATATTGTGAACATCAATATAGAAACTGACGGTTCAGCAGTATTCGAAGAAAAAATAACATTTGTATGTGAAGGCAGTTTTGACAGCATCGCCAGGGATATTGATATTTCAAGGTCAGACGGCATAGATGAACAGGAAGTTTTTATTGACAAAAACGGCAGTCTTGAGCAGATAAAACTCGACAATTCCGGTAATGCCGGCACTTATTCTTTCCAAATAGAAAATAACACAGCAAAATTCAAATTACATGAACCCGTAAAAGATGACATAAAAACATTTGTATTTAAATACAGGTTGAAGAATGTTGTAACAAGATACAGCGATATTGCAGAATTTAACAGAAAAATTATAGACAGCAGCTGGAATATACCCATCAATGATGTAATGGCAGTAATTACCGTCCCGGAAGGCACTTCTGCAGATAATTTGAAAGTATTTAACCATGGAACACTGGTCGGAGAATCCAGGGTCGTTGATGACAGAAATATAGAATTAACAGTGCCGGTGGTTTCGCCTGGTGATTATGTAGAGGCGAGAGTCCTTTTCCCGACGGAACTTATACCTTATTCAACTAAATTTGTATACAAGGAAGCACTGCCCTCAATCCTGGAACTGGAAAAAATGCTTGCAGAAGAAGCCAACATTAAACGTGAAGAAGCAAGGCGCCTTGTAAAAGAACAGGAAGAGAAAAAACTCAGGCTTGAAAGTGAAAAGGGGTTAAAAATTAAAAAGCTTCAACCTGTCGGATTGATAATCACTGCAGTAATGTTTATTGTGTGGTTCTATATATTTTTAATCATATATATTAAATACGACAGAAAATACAGACATAATTTCAGGGACAAGTATTTAAGCAAACCTTCCGGAGATTACACTCCCGCAGAAATGAGCATTCTTATTTGGGGGAAAATACACCCCAGGGATATAATGGCGACGTTATTGGATATTATAAGAAAAAAGTTTATTATCATTAATTATAACATTAATAATTCAGGCAGCCAGAATATCCTGGTTAATGAAAATACAGACAGTTATATA
>JAMOAC010000094.1 GCA_023621975.1 Bacillota bacterium
AGCATGGTACCGTTTAAAAAGCTGTAGGCTGCATTATCCGAACTTAGCACCCCAATGGTTTTTATGTCCGGAGGAACAAGTTTTGTAAAGGTATATTCCGTTTCTTTGATTACTTTTTTTCCCTCCAGGAACTTGACCTTTACTCCACGCCTTGCGGTAAAGACAGGTGCGTTGATTACTATTTCCTTTACAGTCCCCTCCGGCAGGGAAACCGGTGTGGAAAAGGCAGTTTTGCTCACACTGTCAATTTTTACTTCAACTTGTAACTCTCCTTCAACAGCCCTGCCTTTGTTGATGAGCAGCACCCTGAACGGAACATATGTACCCAGCCTGGCTATTCCGTCGTAGCCTGCTTTTACTTCCATCTCGACGCTTGCATTTGATTTTGATGCATAAGCTTTCAAAGGCAAAAAGAATGTGATTGTCAGCGTAAAAATAATAACGGCAATAAGTAATCTGAATATATTTTTATTTAGCTTCAAACAACCACCTCATTTAAACGTTTGTCTCATTTTACGGCTTTAGTTTTTTATGACGAAATAACTTGGAAAAAGTTTCATAGACCTGCTATACAGTAATGCATTTTTTTACATAAAAAACTAATAACCGTACTTTTTTATTGAAATTAATTATACCATATAAAAAATTTATATCATAATAAAATTTCAAATTCAAAAAAGTGCCGGTAAATTTCCCGGCACTTGATGTATTTTATATAATTGTCAGGGGGTATGGTAGTGACAAGTTCAGGTGGTGGCAGGGGAATGTTCACTGTCACCAGCGGCTCTCACCTGTCATTCTCTTACAAATTTTCAATTATGCCTTCTCTGAATTTGGCAACTTCATCCGTCAGTTTATAGTCGTTCTTTTCAAGCAGGTTCATAAAATCACTTACAATCTTTATATACTCGCCTTCTTCACCGCTCTTCAATATGTTCATATAAACTTCCTTAGCTTCTGGATCCATGGATTTTGCATCGTAGCTGAACAATGGGGTGTTGTTCAGGCCGAATAATGTAAAAATCACATATTTCTTATATAATTCCTTCACACTGGCGAGTTTCTTTGAATCCTTATACTGAGCAATGAATTTTTCCTGCTTTATTGCTCTTTTCAATACTTCATACCAGCTGATGACCAGTGCTGCATCTTTGGCCGGTGCATTATTTAACTCAACAGCCATAATGTCAATATATTCCTTCACATCCGGAGTGACATAAGAAGCGTACTTCTTATAAAACTCATAGTCAATGACCGGGAAAAACATTCCCTCTGCAGTCTCTACCTTGTAACCGCTTTCCTTTGCCTCGGATAAAAGCTGTTTTAATTCAGCATTCTCTACCTCGTAAATTTTACTGATATTAAAGTCATCCATGAACGCATCGCTCATTTTTTTCTGCAAATTTTCATCATAAAACTTCTCTTCCATCTTCGGAAGCAACTTATTCTGCATTTCTTCAAGCTTATCAACCATGACTGTGGCGTTTTCTTTCGAAACTGCAGAAATATTATTGTCTATAAAACTGATAATTTCAGGCAAAGCGGTATTGTTTGCCAAAAGGGCTTGAAATTCATTCATTACCTTGTTTTCATCCACCGCAGTTTCATTCATTTCTTGCTCATCCGATTTATTTAAATTTTCTGAATTGTCAGACGTTTGTGCATTTACAATATTTGAATTATTTAGGCTTTTTCCGGCTTCACAGCCTGTCAGCAGCCCTGCCGTAAAAACTGAAACAGTTAATACACCTGCTGAAAATGCCGCTATGAAATTTTTCCTTCTAAATATTGAATTCATATTAAGTCCTCCTTTATCTTTCACAGTTATATGCGCTCTAAATAATATGACGTATGAGAGGCATAAAATGTTACATCAAAATAATTGACATTTATTCCAAAATCATTTCAAATAACTCTATTAAGCAGTTATATTGCCTTTTTGGATCCTCTTATACGTTTTCATAATGTTTATATAATTTTGGGGTGGAAATTTACTTTCTGTTTGATTAGATGTCATAATCGACAAATAAGTTCCGTCACATGGATTGCCCTTGCCTTTAAAATTGCCGAAACTTCTGTTTCATCGTTTTTATTTTTGTTCTTTTAGCTCTTTTCTTATGGTAAGAATCATGGTGATATAGCAGGCAGTACCTCCGATGAACTCGGAAATTGGCTCGGATAAAAATACTCCATAACTTCCCAGTCCGGAAATTCTTGGCAATAGAATCACCAGAGGTATGACGAGGATAACTTTTCTGAACATTGAGAAAAACACGGCATTTTTTGATTTGCCCAGTGCTACAAATGTTGTTTGTCCTGCATATTGCAGTGACATAAAGAAGAAGCACGAATAGAAAATGCGCATAACAGGAATTCCTGCACTTAATACGTCAGCTTCACTGTTGAAAATACGAATAAAAAAACCGGGAAAAATTTGAAGCAGTGTCCACATAACAGTGTTATAAAAAACAGATACTATTGTTATAAATTTAATACTGTTTTTTACCCTTTCATATTCCCGTGCACCATAATTAAATCCAATAACAGGCTGTGCGCCGCTGCCCAGTCCTGAAACAGGCAAAGTCAGGATTTCACGAACTGAATTTATCACGGTCATAATACCAACGTACAGGTCTCCTCCGAATATCTGCAGAGTGGAATTGCACAAGGTCTGGACCATGGAATTGGTAAACTGCATAACAAACCCCGATGTTCCCAATAATATAATTCTTTTAACCCTGTCCTTCTTTAAGATGAAACTCCTTTTATTCAACTTTAGAATAGCTTCTTTACCAGCTAAAAACTTAACAACCCATAAGGCTGAAAGAAACTGAGAAATAATAGTTGCAAGAGCTGCACCTTGTACACCCATGTTGAATAAAAAAATAAATACAGGATCAAGGATTATGTTTGCAACAGCACCAATAATTACCGTCTTCATGGCAATGCGCCCAAACCCCTGGGCGTTAATGAAATGATTCATTCCCAGGCTGACCATAACAAAAACATTGCCAAGCAGATAAATGGTTATGTACCGGTTCGCATAAAAAAAAGTGATATCACTGGCACCAAACATGTACAGTATGGGCTTTTTTATCATTAATCCCAGTATGGTTAAGAGGGTCCCACTTGCCACAAGCAAAACAAATGAATTTCCCATTATATTTTCTGCCTCTTGGTTGTTTGCACGGCCTCGCTCAATTGAACACAAGGGCGCTCCGCCCATCCCAAATAAGTTGGCAAAGGCCATTACCATCGAAATAATAGGCAGGCAAACTCCAATACCCGTCAATGCCTGAAATGAATTTTCTGGCAGCTTCCCAATGTATATGCGGTCTACTATGCTGTAGAGCACATTAACCAATTGGGCTAATATCATCGGAATTGCCAGGTTCATAATGTTTTTTACAACGCTGCCCTTTGAGAAATCATTTTTAACTTCCACAAATATCGCCCCACAATGCCGTCATCATGCTGTCAAATAATTGATTGAAACAGCTATTTTACAAACTTTCGGTGCCAATTCTGCTACTGCAGTGTTTTACTTTGTTCAAAGTTTGAATATACCGCTTATAAACAATTATGTCAAAAGGTTTGTAATTGAAAGAACAAAAAATATGACGTAATAATACAGGCAATAATACATGCGCCATAAAAATACCGGATAAACCACATGTATATCAGTTTTTTTCAACTTTC